>JBAVPI010000855.1:0-4454 GCA_049692915.1 Pyrinomonadaceae bacterium | reverse complement strand
ATGAAGAAATTTAGGGGAATAGCGTGCGGCTGGATTGAAGTTAAGCCGGAAACGAAAACAGAGACAGCGGGGCTGCTGCTGCTGCTGTCGCCCCGCCCCGACGCTTGACCCTCAGGGCTTGCTGTTCGCCGGTTTGATCTCGCACGGCTCGACGGCGCTCTGCTCGGCAAGGCCCAGTTTCTCGCGGATGAATCCTTCGACATCCTTCTCGATCAACTCGCCGCCGACGACCCACGGCTTTTCCACGAGCATGTCGCCCGTCTTGTTGAGTTTCGCGGGTTCGAGGAAAACGTTGAAGGGCGAACCCCAGCGACGCGCGTCGCCCGCAATTTGGCGATAGCCGTAGTGCGTCGTCTTGTCGCGCGCGTCGCGCGCCTCGGACTCGACGACGACCGTGTAGGGCGCGCCCGCCGCGCCCGACTCCGTGAAGAAGTGGCGCGCGTCGTCCGCCGCGCCGTACTCGCTGACGCCGATCACGTCGAAGCCGTTCGCTCTGTATTTATCGTAGAGGCGCGCGATGACGGGAGCCTCCATGCGCCAGTTGCCGCACCACGGCGCGAAATAGACGACCGCGACGAGCTTCTTACCCTTCGACCACTCGCGCAGATTGACGGGCGCGCCGTCCTTGAGACTCTTGAAAGTCCAGTCCTTGTAAGCAATCGGCTTCTCAAGGAGCGGCGCGTACTCGTGGCCGTCCTGCGCGCGCGCGGTCAAAGCGGCGGACGAAAGAAGCGTGGCGAGTGCAAGGGCGAGTGTTAGTTTCTTAAACATGATGCTGATCCTTCTTCTCTTTAATTGCCACCCCTCGCGGCGGTCGCGGCGATGGGTTCGTCGAGCAGCGGCTTGATGACGGATTCAAAATTTTCGCGCGTTTTTTCGCCGATGATCTTCTGGCGGACGCGTCCCTCGCGGTCAACGATGAAGGTCGTGGGCAGCACGCCGACGGCGAACTTGGCCGCCGCCGCGTCGTCGCCCGTGACGACGGTGTAGTCCTGCCGCACGTCCTTTTGATAATTGCGGACGAGTTGCGCCGTGTCGCTCGTCGTCACGCCGACGACGGCGAAGCCCTGCGCGGCGAGGTCGCGGTTCAAAGCGCCGAGCGCCGGAATTTCCGAGCGGCAGGGCACGCACCACGTCGCCCAGAAATTGACGAGCACGACCTTGCCGCGATAATCGCTGAGGCGGAACGATTGGCCGTCGAGCGTCTTTAATTCAACGTCGGGCAACGGCTCGAAAGTCGAAGCGTTGGCCGTCGCCGCGCCGTTGGCCGTCGCCGCATTCGCTTGAGCGGCGGGCGTGCCGGTGTCCTTCGTCGTCTGTTGTTGCACCAAGCTCTCGGCGTTCGGAATCCAGCGCGAGGCGACCGACGCGATCCACGTCAGGCTGTTGCTCGCCACCATTAAACCCATCACGATCAGGAGGACGCCGGAGACGACTTCGACCTTATGCAGGTGCTTGCGGAACCAAGAGTAGAAGCCGAGAAACTGATTGAGCAGGAGGCCCGTGGCGAGGAACGGCACGGCGAGGCCCGCGGCGTAAAATGACGAAAGGATGACGCCGCTTTTCCATCCGCCGCTCGTCGCCGCCAGACCGATGATGCCGCCGAGAATGGGGCCGATGCACGGCGTCCAACCGGCGGCGAACGCCATCCCCAGCATCATCGCGCCGAACACGCCGCGCGGCTTTTCGTCGGAGAACTTGCGCGTGTCTTTGTAGAGCGCGCCGATCTTCAGAACGCCCATCAACTGCAAGCCGAAAGCGATGATGACGAGGCCGCCGACCACTCGCACCCACGGGCTTGAAAAAAGGACGTTGCCGATCCACCCGGCGGTCGCGCCGAGCAGGATGAAGATGAGCGAGACGCCAGCGTTGAACGCGAGCGAGTTGAAGACCACGGCCCGCCTCGCCTTCGCGCGCGAGCCGCCCTCGCCCTTCAACGCCTCGATGCTGACGCCCGAAATCAGGGAGAGATAGCCGGGCACGAGCGGCAGCACGCAAGGACTCAGGAACGAGGCCAACCCGGCCACGAACGCGATGGCGACTGTGATGTTGGAACCTTCCATGACGGCGACATCTTACAATAATTCCGTCGAGATTGCTCTCGCACGTAGCGTCTGAGCGGGTCGGTCAGGCGCGTCCCTTATCCTTCTTGCGCCGGAATTTCGCGCGCCACATGACCAGATTGAGGTAGATGCCCGAAAGCGCGGAAAGGCACGCCAGCGCGGCGAACAAAATCAGGAGCGAGGGCTGCCACGCACCCGCGAAAAAATAGAAATGCGCCTGCCGGAAGTAGCGCGTCGTCGCCGCTGCGGGCGGCGTGTTGACGACTTCGCCCGTCTCCGCGTCAACGAGCAGCGAATCCGCGCCCATGCCGCCGACAGCTTGATAGACGGGATGCCCTTCGCGCATGAGCAGCGTCAGCGCCGTCGTCGGCAATTTCCGTCCGGCGAAGCGGTCGGCCATCCCCATCGCATCGGGCGCGGACACGCGCACGCGCGACGCATCTATCGCCTCGATCTGTCCGCCCTCGACCGCTCCCGGCCACGCGTACAGCAACCCGCTCGAAGCCCACGCCAGCATGGGCAGCGCCACGGCCAGCCCCAGCCAGACGTGCGCGCGATGAATGAAAGAGTTCATAAGATACGGCGGCGAGCGGTGAATGATGGATGATGAAATAGTAAGCGACGAGTTAAGAGAAGAAGTCGAGAGCGTCGGGAGAAAGGTCAGGGCTTTTTAACCAATTGGAACTTTTGTCTCCTGACTGTTTTTAGTCTTCAGACTTTTTCTAACTCGTCACTTATCATTTCCGTATTGTTCCTCGACGAGTTTGCGAACCATCTCGGCGAGGGCTGTGGCTTCCGTATCGCTGGCGTCGGTGGTGATGAAGCGGACGCGGCCCGCACGGTCAATCAGGAAAGCGGTCGGGATGGCCTGTATGCCGTAGCTCGTCTCGTTCTCGATGTGGTCGGCGACGCCGAAGCCGTAGGCGATGTTGTTCTTCTTCTTGAACTGGCGCAGGTACTCAATCTCTTCGGCAGGCGTCAGTTCGCGTCCCTCGGCGTTGCCGAAATAGTTTGTCAGTCCGAGGACGACGAAGCCTCTGTCCTGATACTTTTTGTAGAGCGCGTTGAGCTTCGGCATCGAGGCGCGACAAGGCCCGCACCACGTCGCCCAGAAGTCGAGCAGCACGACGCGCCCGCGCATGTCGGCGAGCTTGAAGGGCGTCTGCTCGACCCACTCGGAAATCCTGATGTCGGGCGGTCGCATTACGTCAGCCGCACCGTTGCCCGACGCGCCCGCCACGCTTGAAGGAGGGACATTGAGCGGTTCGCCCTTCGCGAGAAGCAGGTCGGTCGCGCCGCCGTAGAGTCGTGCGGAGGGAAGTGCGAGCGCCAGAGAGCGCATCTGTTGAATGACGGCGAGCGCCTCCGCGCGCCTTCCGGCCTTGAGCAGGGAGTCTGAGAGAAGCGCCCCGGCGGTGTAAATTTTGCCGTCGCGCGCGCGCGGCTCAGACGATTTATCGCCCGCGCCACGCAGAGCCAACTCGAAGGAGACGCGCGCATGTTCGGCGGCGCGCGCGTACTCTCTGCTCTTGACGTAAAAGGAAGCGAGCGCGAGTTGGAGTTTGTTGACTTCATCGGGCGCGCGCGGCTCGCCGCTCATGTATTCGGCGAGAACTTTTTCGGCCTCCGCCGCGCGGCCCGTCGCCGTGGCCTGTTGGACGAAGACGAAGCGCGCCGACTGTTTTAATTCCGCGCCGGCATCTTCCGCGAGAAAGCGGCGGAGCGCGTCGAGCGAGGCGTCCGTTTTGTCTGCGAGCGTGTAGAGCAGTCCGGCGTAATAGAGGTCTGGGCCGTGCAGCGGGCCGCGCGCGTCGAGTCGCGCCGCGTTGCGCGCGGCCAGTTCGCGACGCTCCTGAAAAATCTTTTGCTCTAACCCTTGATTGTAAGGAACGCCCGTTCGGGCAAATTCGCCGAACCTCACACGCGTGTAATTCTCGGCCTCTTCATAGAGCGCACGCGCCGTCGCGGGAAGGGTCTGTTGCTGCTGCTGTCGCGCGCCCTCGCCCTCAACGCCGGTCTTCATCTGTGATTGTGCGGAGCAATCCGCGCGCAGGAAGATGAACAGCGCAAGCGCGACGGATGCGACCTTGAGCGCCCGCGTCAAAACCTGAAAACTCTTCGCCAAAATCTCTGCCCTCCGCCTTCGAGTCTATAGCACTGATGCCGCGCCCGTCATGCGCGCAACCATCTCACGCGACCTCTTTCGTTCGAGCGCGAGCGAGGCGCGCGGGTGAGAAGGCCGCGAGCGTGTCGGCACGCGTCGAGGCCGCTCCGCCGAGTACGATGTCGGCGACGATCTCACCGGCAGCGGGCGCGAGCAGTATGCCGTTGCGATAGAAGCCTGTCGCGTAAAAAAGATTTTCGACTTCCGTCGCCGCGCCGAGCACGGGC
>JBAVPI010000854.1:0-1546 GCA_049692915.1 Pyrinomonadaceae bacterium | reverse complement strand
GGAAGCCGACTCGACGCTTCTCGTCCTCTCCGGCGACGTACCGCTCATGCGCGCGGAGACGCTCGGCGCGCTCATCCATCAACACCGCACGCATCGAGGACACGGCGCGGCCTGCACGGTGCTGACGGTCAAACTCGACGACCCGTCGGGCTACGGTCGCGTCGTCCGCGACGCCGAAGGGCGCTTCGAGCGCATCGTCGAGCAAAAGGACGCGAGCGCCGAAGAGCGTCAACTGACCGAGATCAACGCCGGTATTTATTGTTTCGAGACGCGCCTGCTGTTCGCCGCGCTCGAACGCGTCAGGCCGGAGAACTCGCAGGGCGAGTATTACCTGACGGACGTGCCCGCCATCATGCGCGCCGACGGCGAAGACGTGAGCGTCTATCTGCACACGGACGCGCGCGAAGTTTCCGGCATCAACACGCGTGTCGAACTCGCCGACTTTGAGCGCATCCTGCGCCTGCGCACGCTCCGGCGTTTGATGCTCGACAGCGGCGTGACATTCCTCGATCCGCAGCACACATACGTCAGTCAGGACGCACAGATCGGGCGCGACACCGTCGTCCACCCGGACGTTCACATCGAGGGACGCACGGTCATCGGCGAGAATTGCGAGATACGTTCGGGAACGCGCATCTCCAACTCGCATCTCGGCAACAACGTGCTCATCAAAGACCACTGCGTCGTCGTTGATTCAAACATCGAGCACGACTGCGCAATCGGCCCCTTCGCGCACCTGCGCATGAACGCACGGCTCGAAGAGGGCGCGATTGTCGGCAACTTCGTCGAGGTCAAGAAGTCCAGACTAGGGCGCAAGACGAAGGCGATGCACCTCAGCTATCTCGGCGACGCGGAGATCGGCGAGCGGACGAACATCGGCGCGGGCACTGTCACGTGCAACTACGACGGCAAGAACAAACACCCGACGGTGATTGAGGACGACGTAAAGATCGGTTCCGACACGATGCTCGTCGCGCCCGTGCGCGTCGGCGCGCGCTCCGTCACGGGCGCAGGCTCTGTCGTCACGAAGGATGTCCCGCCCGACACGCTCGTCGCGGGCGTCCCGGCGACGGTCAGAAAGCAGTTGAACGCGGACTCCGTGGCGGATAAGTTAAGCGGCGCGCCCGCCGATGAAGAGGCGACGAGCGTCGTTCCCGGTGGTGAACGATCCGTATGAATGTCGGAAAGAAGCTGCTGTGGGGCGGGACGATATTCTCAGTCGCGTCGTGTCTGCTGGCCTTGGTCTACGGAGGGCTGGCGATATTTTTCTATAGCGAGATCGCGACGCCCATTCAGGCCAACCGCGCCGTCATGCTCTGGGCCGCTAGTTTAGTTGGAACATTCTCCTTATCCGTAATTTTTCTTATCTTCATGCTGAGGCGAGGTTACATCGGTAGATAACCGGAAAGAGGCATTTCTTTATGTGTGGCATTGTCGGATACGTCGGAAACAAACAGGTCGTGCCGGTCATTCTCGACGGGCTTCGTAAACTTGAATATCGCGGTTATGACTCGGCGGGCATCGCCGTCGTGGACGAGGCGCACCA
>JBAVPI010000853.1:0-20786 GCA_049692915.1 Pyrinomonadaceae bacterium | reverse complement strand
CGAGCTACGGTCGAGCGGGACGCGTCGCACGGCCACAGTCACCATCTCCGCGCCCGAAGCCTCGTGCGCCGCTTTCATCTCGTCGAAGCTGCGATACTTACCCGTGCCGACGATTAAACGTGAAGTGTAAGTCCGGCCCGCGAGTCGGAACGTTTCGGCGGGCGATGAAAGAGTTATAGACATTATCTCTGTTCTTAAATTTTTATTCGGACGGCAGCACGATAAGACGGCATTAAAAATTTACGCTTGACCGCCGCCGACGAAATGGACGATCTCGACGCGATCACCTTCGTTGAGCGTCATGCGCGCCCACTCGCCGCGTCGCACCACTTCGAGGTTGAGTTCGACGGCCACCCTGTCGGGCGAGAGCACGAGTTTACTGATCAACTCGTCGAGGGTCGCGCCCTCCGTTATCTCCTGCGACTCTCCATTAACGACGACGCGCAAACTCCGTTCCCCTTAAGTTTGATGAATGATGCGGCGCAACTCCGCGTCGTCGTCGCCGGATGACGCGCGGATGATGATGGCGGCCCTGCCGGACGTGAAGCGCGGCAACAGCGCCCGCACGACGGCGAGTCCTTCCCCGTCCGTCTGGGTCGTCAGGAGGAGCGGGCGAAAGGTCGTGCCCAGAACCTTAATCGTGACGCTCGCGTCGGCGACGGGAGACTGCCCGTAAGCGCCGCGTCCCACATGTATCTTGATGGTCGCAAGCTGACCGGCCCGGAAATCGCCCTCGTCGTCGAGCAGATGAAGGTACAGATCATCATCTGCCGCGAGGTCGTTCGCGCTCTCATCAATCCTTGGAGGCAGAGGCGGTAAATCCAGTACGGGCAAGGCCGCACTCATCACGGGAACTGCCGCGACGGATTCGAGCACATGCGCCTTCTGCGGAACTGCCGCGACGCTCACATCGTTTCTGGCGAGCGGCAGAATCGTGGGCGTGCTCGCGCCGTTCTGCTCCGGCTGGCCGTGCGAAATATTTTCGACGCGCTCCGTCGCCTGTTGCGCGCCGCGAATCGTCGCTTCGCGCCCGGTCATGCGCTTGAGGTCTTCGATGCGACCGGCGCGAATGGCCGCGCAGATCAGTTTGTGCTGGCGTTGAAGGCGCTCGGTCAGAACTTTTTCGTCGAAGCCGGATTCGATGAGGTCGTTGTAGGGCGCACGCTTGCTTGCCAGAATCGCGCCGCCTACATAGACGAGCGACAGGATGAGTGGCGTGTCGAGTCCTTTGTCCTCGGTCTGGACGTGATAGGTCGTGCCCTCGTACTGAATGTCTGTGTTGAATCCTGTAATCACGCTTCTTAAATGTTGCTCGACGATTTGCGGTGATGATCGAGGAAGACGGTCTCCCCGAAGGGGATAAAATCACAGTAACATATGATTTTAGAGTCGGTCAATCTCCTTGCTTTTGAGGGCTTTGCGCCGCGCAAAGAGCGGCCTTGACACGTCTGGAGGCATGCACTAGGATACCGCTTGTACCATGATTCTCAATCTCTAAAGTGGCTCTCAAGTGCCACCTTTGCAGCGCAAGCTGGGGGAGGTCGGTGTGTTTGATTTAACCGCCTACGTGCCGATTTTGCTGATGTTTCTGGTCGCCGTGGGATTCGCGGGCGGGAACGTCTTGCTGTCGCAGTTCGTCGGCCAGCGCAAGGCGACGCGCACCAAGACGATGCCTTACGAGTGCGGTAAAGACCCCGTCGGCTCTGCACGCGAACGCTTCTCCGTCAAGTTCTATCTCATCGCGATGATCTTCATTCTCTTCGACATCGAGTTGATTTTTATGATGCCGTGGGCCGTCGTCTTTAAGAAACTGACATTGGAGGACGGACTCGGACAACTCGCTTATGTGGAGATGATGCTTTTCGTGGCGCTGCTGCTCGTCGGATACATCTACGTCTGGAAGAAGGGTCTGTTTGAATGGGGCGAGCGTGCGCGGCATGAAGCCATCGCGGAGGCCCGCGTCCTCGGTCAACAGACCGAGAGCAAGCGCGCCGTGCGTGCGGCACGCGATGCGGCACGCGCCGCCTGAACGGGAGGTCTCTTGTGGGTTTAGAAAATTTCCTTGCGGACGCTTTGCCCGAAGTGTTGACCACGCAGTTGGACTCGCTCGTCAACTGGGCGCGCAAGTCGAGTTTGTGGCCCGCCACGTTCGGCCTCGCCTGCTGCGCCATCGAGATGATGAACGCCACATCTTCGCGTAACGACATGGCGCGTTTCGGCGCGGAGGTCTTCCGCGCCAGCCCGCGTCAGGCCGATGTAATGATCGTCTCAGGCCGCGTCTCGCGCAAAATGGCCCCCGTCCTGCGCCGCATCTACGATCAGATGCCGGAACCGAAGTGGGTTATTTCGATGGGTGCGTGCGCCACCTCCGGCGGCGTCTTCGACAACTACGCCATCGTGCAGGGAGTTGACAAGATTGTTCCCGTTGACGTGTACATTCCGGGCTGCCCGCCGCGCCCTGAAATGCTGATTCATGCGGTGATGATGTTGCAGGATAAAGTTTCCAAAGAGTCTCTCCGAGACCGGCGCAACGTGGCGAATGCGGACGCGTTCGAGACCGTCCCGCCGGGCACGCTTCCGGCGACAGGCATCTCGGCCACCAACGAAGCGGCGGCGCAGGAACAGCCGTCGCGGCCCTACACCATCGCCTCGCGCCACGAACGCCGTCGCTCTTCGTAAATCGAGAGTTATCTATGTCACAAGATGTCGAACGACAACGGCAGATTGAAACCGCCTCCGGCACTGCCGCGAGCGCCTATCCTGTGCCGACTGCGGAAGCGATGACGGCTTTGCAGGGCGAGCACTCCGAATGGGTGGCTGAAGTCAGGCGCGCGTTCGGCGAAGTCACGCTCGTCGTGCCGCGCGAACACATCGTCGCCCTCTGCACATATCTGAAGAGCACGGCGGGTTTTGATTTCAACCTTCTCGCAGACATCTGCGGCGTTGATCGAGGGCAGGAAGAAGAGCCGCGCTTCGAGGTTAATTACCACCTCTTTTCGACGACGAGGTTTCATCGTCTGCGCCTGAAAGTTTTGCTCAACGAAGACGACATCCACGTCGCGAGCGTGACTGGCATCTGGCGCACGGCCAACTGGCACGAGCGCGAAACGTTCGACCTGTTCGGCATCGTCTTCGACGGGCATCCAGACCTGCGCCGTATTCTTTTGCCCGACGACTGGCAGGGCCACGCGCTCCGCAAAGATTTTCCATTGCGCGGCTATGAGCCGTACAGCCTGACCTAGTAAATCGTGAATCGTGAATCGTAAATAGATTCAACCGCCCTTTTTCTATTCACGATTCACGATTCACGATTCACGATCCACGATCTTATGAGTGTTTCGACTACAAATCTTCCGCCGCAGTTCGAGGTCGTTGATCGCCCGCTCGACACGCAGATGACGATCTCGATGGGGCCGCAGCACCCTTCGACGCACGGCGTACTGCGTCTCGAACTCGTGCTCGACGGCGAGATGGTCATCAAGTGCACGCCCGACATCGGCTACCTGCACACGGGGATGGAGAAGCTCTTCGAGTATAAAAAGTACCAGCAGGGCATCGTCATCACAGACCGGATGGATTATCTCAACCCGCTCGGCAACAACCTCGCTTACGTGATGGCGGTCGAGAAGCTGCTCGGCATTGAAATCCCCGAACGCGCGCAGGTTCTCCGCGTTCTCTTCTGCGAATTGCAGCGCATCGCCTCGCACCTCGTCTGGTTGGGGACGCACGCGCTCGACATCGGCGCGATGTCCGTCTTCTTCTACGCGTTTCGCGAGCGCGAAAAAATCCTGAATCTCATCGAAGCGGCTTCGGGCGGTCGCCTGACTCCATCCTACTTTCGCATCGGCGGATTGATGATGGATATCCCCGCCGGTTTCGAGCGCCGCTGCAAGCAGTTCACCGACGACTTCCCCGGAGCCGTCAAAGAGTTTCACACGCTGCTCTCCGGCAACCGGATTTTCCAGAGCCGCACGCAGGGCATCGGCCTCGTCTCGGCGGAGGACGCGATTGACCTCGGACTGACCGGCCCAAGTTTACGCGGCAGCGGCGTCGGAGTTGATATCAGGAAGGTCAACCCTTATACGGGCTACGAGAACTACGACTTCGAGATTCCGGTCGAGCAAAGCTGCGACGTGTGGGGGCGTTACATGGTGCGTATGCGCGAGATGGTCGAGTCGCACAAGATCGTCTTGCAGGCTCTATCAAGGCTCAAGCCCGGCTCGGTGAAGGCCGACGCGCCGAAGGTCGTGCTCCCCGACCGCGAGGCCATGAAGACGCACATGGACGCGCTTATCCATCACTTCCTGATCGTGGCCGAAGGGTTCGACGTACCGGCGGGCGAGGTCTATCACCCGATTGAAGGCTCGAAGGGCGAACTCGGTTGCTACATCCGTTCGGAGGGCGGCCCAAAGCCCGCGCGCGTACATTTCCGCGGCCCCAGTTTCGTCAACCTCTCGGCCCTTCCGCACATGGTTGACGGCGAGATGGTGGCGGATGTCGTCGCCGTCATCGGCTCGATTGACATCGTGCTCGGAGAGATAGATAGATAAGGTGATGAGTCAACAATTCTTACCTGACAACCCGCTGCCGCAGGAGGCGAAAGTGCCGGACGAGATCGCGGTTTTCTCGCCGGAAGTGGAAGCGGAGATTGATCGGCATCTTGCCAAGTATCCGGTGGTTCGCTCTGCGATTCTGCCCCTGATGTTCATCGTGCAGCGCGAGCGCGGCGGTTATCTAGACCCTCCGGGCGTGGCTTATCTCGCCAACCGGCTCGGCGTGCGCATCACGGACATCTGGGAAGTCGCGACCTTCTACTCGATGATTAATACGGAGCCGGTCGGCAAGTATCATCTGCAAATTTGCCGGACGCTCTCGTGCAAGATTCTCGGCGCGGGCACGATCACGGAACACTGCACGGGGCGACTCGGCATCAAGCCGGGCGAGACGACGCCCGACAAAATGTTTTCACTCTCCGAGGTCGAATGCCTCGGCTCGTGCGGGACTGCGCCGATGATGCAGATCGGTTTCGATTATTACGAGAACCTGACGATGGGCAAAGTGGATGAACTCATCGAGAAGTGCCGGAGCGGTGAGTTGAGCAACGGCGTTCGCTGACTTGGAAAGGGAGTAAATCGTCAATGGTAAATGGTGAATAGCTGTTGAGTATGAGATGTCTCGCCTTTTGGACTCTCAACGACGATTGCTTTCAACTACCATTCACCATTGACGATTCACCGTTCACTAATCTTATGTTTATAGGTGCTATCGGCTGCGAACCTCTGCAACTCAAGCGCGTCGGGCTGGAAAATTCGCACACGCTTGAGACGTACCGCAACAACGGCGGTTACGAGGCGCTCAAGCGCGTGCTCGACGGCATGTCGCCGGACGACGTGATCGCCGAGATTAAGAAGTCCGCGTTGCGCGGGCGCGGCGGCGCGGGATTCCCGACGGGCATGAAGTGGGGCTTCGTCCCCAAGGATTCGCCGAAGCCGAAATATGTCGTCTGCAATGCGGACGAGTCCGAGCCGGGCACTTTCAAGGATCGCTATCTGATGGAGCGCGACCCGCACATGCTCGTCGAAGGCATGCTCATCGCCGCTTACGCGCTCGGCTCAAAGGCAACCTACATTTACACGCGCGGCGAGTATCGCTACCTCATCGAGATTCTGGACGCCGCGATTGAAGAGGCGCGCGCGGCGGGTCTGGTTGGGGATAAAATTCTCGGCACGGATTTCTCGTGCGAGGTCTATACGCACACGGGCGCGGGCGCGTACATCTGCGGCGAAGAGACGGCGCTGTTGAATTCGCTCGAAGGTTTGCGCGGACACCCGCGCATGAAACCGCCCTTCCCCGCCGTCGCAGGTCTGTACGGCTGCCCGACGGTCGTCAACAACGTCGAGACGCTGACCGCCGTGCCCGACATCATCAAGATGGGCGGCGAGGCTTATCAGAAACTCGGCACGGAGAAGAGCGGCGGCACGAAGGTCTGGTCTGTCTCCGGCCACGTCGCGCGCCCCGGCGTCTATGAACTCCCGATGGGCTACGCCGACATGGAAAAGTTCATCATGGAGGACTGCGGCGGCATTGCGAACGGGCGGCAACTGAAAGCGGTTATCCCCGGCGGCTCAAGCGTCTATATCATGCCCGCGTCCGACATCGTCGGAAAAAAAGTTTTGATGGACTACGAGGGACTCGTCGCCGCCGGTTCGTCGGTCGGCTCCGGCGGATTCATCGTGATGGACGATACGGTGGACATCTTCGAGTCAACGAAAAACCTGACGGAGTTTTACAAGCACGAGTCTTGCGGCTGGTGCACGCCTTGTCGAGAGGGCACGGACTGGCTCGTCAAAGTCTTCAAGCGCATCGCGCGCGGAGAAGGCCGACCCGACGACGCTCAACTGTTGCTCGACCTCGTGGACAACATCGAGGGCAAATCATTCTGCCCGCTCGGCGACGCCGCTTCGTGGCCCATTCAATCGGCGATAAAGAAGTTTCCGGAAGATTTCAAGCGCTGGCTGCTGCCGCAGACGAACGGTCACGCGACGGTCAAAGAAGGATTGCCGACAATTTGAGGAATCCTACACGTCGCGGGCAGCCGGGTTCTTTTTTACCAACAAGATTTCCAGTTCGACGAACGCTAATTTGAGATGCCAGTAGAACAAGTCAAAGTCACCATCAACGGGCGGGAATTTGAAACCGAGAAGGGCGCGCGCCTGATAGACGTGTGCCGCGAGAAGGGTTTCGCCATCCCCTCTTTCTGCTATTACTCCGACCTCGCGCTTCAAGCTTCGTGCCGCATGTGCCTCGTCCGCATCGAGAAGATGCCGAAGCTCCAGACCTCTTGCACGATCACCTGCACGGACGGGATGGTCGTCACCACGGAGAGCGAAGAGATCGAAAAGGCGCAGCGCGGGATGGTCGAATTCCTGCTCGCCAATCATCCGCTCGACTGCCCCGTCTGTGACCGCGGCGGCGAGTGCGAGTTGCAGGAGATGGTCTTCGACTGGGGCGGACTCGAAGAGCGCTTCACCGAGAAGAAAAATTACGCGCCCGAAAAATTCCTCTCGCCAATGGTCGCCAACGACTCGCAGCGTTGCATCCTGTGCAAACGCTGCACGCGCGTCTGCGACGAGTGGATGGGCGAGGATGCCATCGAAGCTGGCGGACGCGGCGCGCACACCGTCATCGGAACTTACGGCGGCTGGCTCAACTGCTCGCAATGCGGCAACTGCATCGAAGTCTGCCCGACGGGGACGCTGCTCGACGCAACCTATCGTCACCAGACGAGACCTTGGGAGTTGAGCCGCACCACTTCGACCTGCACCTTCTGCTCCGACGGCTGTCAACTGAGCCTCGGCTCGCGCGGCGGCGAAGTGATGCGTGCCGTGGCGCGCGACCGCTACGTCAACGGACTCAACGGCGAATTTCTCTGCATCAAAGGGCGCTTCGCGCACCCGTTCGTTAATCACGAAGAGCGTCTGCGCACGCCTCTCATCCGTTACAAAAAAGGCGGCAAGCTCATCCCTGCGACGTGGGACGAGGCGATTCGTCACACGGCGTCGAAACTGCGTGCGGTGATGGACGCGTACGGCGGCAAATCCGTGGGCGTCGTCGGCAGCCCTCGCCTGACGAACGAGGCCAACTATTCATTGCTGAAATTCGCGCGCGAAGTCGCGGGCACGGACAACTACACAGCGACCGAAGCATTCTCGCTCGTCCCCTTCTTCCAGAATCTAGGCTCTCCGCTGGCGACGCATAAAGATATTCGACACGCCAAGACCATCCTTCTCATCGGCGGCGAACCGGAAGAGTTGCATCCGCTCACGGGCAGGCAGATTCGGCAGGCGGTCAGGAACGGCGGCGCGAAACTCGTCATCATCAACAGCGTTCCGATTCGACTGAAACACGTCGCGTCGCAGTTCATTCAAATTTGGCCCGGCACGGAAGACGCCGCCGTCCTCGCGCTCATATCACAGGCGGATGCTACGGTCGCCACTCGCAAGTTGGGCGTCGCTGCCGATGCGTTCGATGAACTGCGACGACAACTGCAAGACGCCGAAGGAGACGTGGTCGTCATGTTCGGCGGTGAACTCGGCGGCGAAGCGCAGAGCCTGCTGGCGCAGATTTCACACTCCTTCGGCGAGAATGCGAATCGTCGTTTTCTTCTTCACCCGCTGCCGCTTTTCAACAACAGCATCGGCGTGCACGACATCGGCTTGATGAACGGCGCGATGAACCCTCTGGAAATTCTCGACGCGGCTGGAACAGACATTCGCGCGATGTACGTCGCGGGCAGTTTTCTCCCCGCGCATCTTGAAGGCCGCGCGGACGCGCTCGCCAAACTCGACTTCCTCATCGTGCAGGAACTGTTCCAGACCGAGACGACGAAGCATGCCGACGTTGTTTTCCCCGCAGCCTCGTTCGCCGAAATTGACGGCACGTACACCAACAACGACGGCTTCGTTCAACGCGTGCGCCAGTCCATTCCGCCCGTTCACCAGTCGAAACCCGACCCGTTAATCACGGCGATGCTCGCCGCAGAGTTGGGGCACGACTTCAAGTTCCAGATGTCTTCGAGCGCGGTCTTCATCGAACTGGCAAAAAATGTTACGGCTTACGAGGGCCTGCGTTACCCTCTGCTCAAGGACGAGTCGAACCCCGTGCAGGCTAAACACGCCCTCGTCGGGCAGCGCGACATGAGCGCGCCGCTCGCAGACCTGCGCGAGTTCGTCGCGAGTCTCGAAGAGACGGGAGAGATGACGACGGGAACGCCCGCGGTCGGGCACGAGTTGTTCAAGCCGGGCACGTTGACGGGCAAAGTGCCGCAGTTTCATCTGCTCGCCGCGGGCAATCCCGAACCTGAGAGCGTTTTGATTTCGCCCCTTTATCAGATCACGATTGCCCCCACTTTGCGCGCCACCGCCGAGAGAACGTCGGCGGCGGGAGACTAACGAAACGTCGAGAGCGAAGGGAGAAGAGATGAAACCAGCGCCGTTCCATCTTTCCTCATCTCTCATCCCTTCCCTTTCATCCCTTATTGCTTATGGAGTGGCTGAATAATTACGTCGGGCCGGAAGTTGCGCGGGGCATCGGTCAACTCATCGGCATCAACATCTCGTTCGTCGTGGTGATGATGGTGGTGGCTTACACGGTGCTGGCCGAGAGGCGCGTGCTGGCGCTGATACAGGGCCGTCTGGGGCCGAACCGCGTCGGATACGGCGGCATCCTTCAACCCTTCGCAGACCTCTTGAAGTTTATCTTCAAGGAAGAGATCACGCCTTCGAGCGCGACGAAGTTCGTCTATTTTCTCGCGCCGATCATCGCGGTGACGGCGGCCTTCATGCCGATGATCGTCTATCCGTTCGGGCCGACGATTACGTTGCCATTCATCGGCCCCGTCTCGCTCGTCGTCGCACGTTTCGACATCGGCCTGCTCTACGTCTTAGGGATTACGTCGGTCGGCGTCTACGGCATCGCGCTCGCCGGTTGGGCTTCCAACAGCAAGTACAGTTTGATGGGCGGACTGCGCGCGTCGGCGCAGATGATCTCTTACGAATTGAGTCTGGGGCTATCGCTCGTCGGCGTCGTGATGATGTCGGGGACGCTCGACCTCTATGGCATCGTCGAGCAGCAGGGCGGTTGGTACGGGCTGCACTGGAACATTCTTTACCAGCCGCTCGGCTTCATCGTCTATTTGATCTCCGCCATCGCGGAGACGAACCGCGTGCCCTTCGATCTGCCCGAAGCCGAGACGGAACTCGTCGCCGGATTTCACACCGAGTACAGCGCCTTGAAGTTCGCGCTCTTCTTCATGGCCGAATACGTCAACATGTTCACGGTCTCGGTGCTGGCGACGACGCTTTTCCTCGGCGGCTTCAACGGCCCGCTGGTCGCGACGTTCCCCGCGCTCGGCGTCGTCTATTTCATGCTCAAGATTTTCTTTTTCCTGTTTCTCTACATCTGGCTGCGCGGGACGCTGCCGCGTTTTCGCTTCGACCAGTTGATGAATTTCGGCTGGAAGTTTTTACTGCCCGTCGCGATTCTGAACGTCATACTGACGGCGAGCGTGATGTTCGCCACGCATTTTCTCCACTGGTGGTAATCGCCTGCTGAAGTTCTGATGACGGGGAGAAATCTCCCGCTCGCGGGTCAATTTGTAAACATCGCGCCCGGCGTGTAAACGCACTCTTGTTATGCTGACTGTTCACGTTCTCCTCTTTATTCTCTTCGGCGGGCTGGCCGTCGGCTGCGGCGTGTCCGTGGTGGCGCAGCGCAACCCGCTCTATGGCGCGATCTCTCTGGTCGGTGTCTTCGTCTCGCTCGCGTGCCTTTACATGATGCTCGCCGCGCCTTTCATCGCCGCCGTGCAGGTCATCGTCTATGCGGGCGCGATTATGGTGCTCGTCGTCTTCGTCATCATGCTCTTGAACGTCGAGGACGACACCTCGCAACGCGCACGCTTGAAGTATTTGCTGCCGGTCGGAGTCCTGCTGGCCGCCGCGCTCATCGGCGAGGCGGCGTTCATGTTGTCGCTTCGTGGGGGCACGGCGCGCATTGACCCGAACGTGATTCCGGATTCCGGCGTCGGGCTGACGACCTCAATCGGAACGGGCCTGTTCACGAAATATCTGCTGCCGTTTGAAGTAACCTCAGTTCTGATTTTGATGGCGCTGGTGGGCGCGATTACGCTCGCGCGCCGCGCCGATGCGGCACGACCGCAGAGCCGTGACGACTTCGGCACGCCACTCGAATCCGACAACCTGACAGACGCGCCGAGAGGCGACGGCATTATCCAGCCGGGCCTGACCGCCGTGACGGGGCGAGCGATGGCCGATTACCAGATCGCGAAAGATGAAGCGTCCGCGCCGTCGCGTGCAGAGCGCGGGGAGGTGTCAGGCAAATGATTCCTTTGTCGTGGTATCTGGCGCTCTCGGCAGTGCTCTTTACGCTCGGCGTGGTGGGCGTCGTGACGAAGCGAAACGCCATCTCGATGTTCATGTGCATCGAGTTGATGCTCAACGCCGTGAACCTGACGTTCGTCGCTTTTTCCAGTTACTTCGGTGATGTGACCGGCCAACTTTTCGTCTTCATCGTGATGACGGTCGCCGCCGCTGAAGCCGCCGTCGGTCTCGGCATCATCATCGCCATCTTCCGCAACCGCGAGTCGCTCGACGTGGACGACGCGAGCATCTTGAGACTTTGAAAAGGTAAACGTGTGCGTGGCAAACAGAAACTGCTTTTTCCATTCACCCTTTACCATTCACTGTTTACGTCAACGAAATGACTAACCATCTTCTCTCCGTCATCGTCTTCGCGCCGCTGGCCGGAGCTTTAATCAACTGGCTGGTCGGGCGGCGTCTGCGCAGCGAGGCGTTCATCGGTACGGTCGCCTGCGCGTCGGTCGGCGTCTCGTGCGTCATCGCTTTATTGATCGCCTTCACCGGCGGGAACGGCGCGGCGCTGACGAATGATTCGGCGACGCCCGTCATGTCTCATCTCTGGACGTGGTTGCAGGTGGGAGATTTCCGCGCGGACTTCGGCTTCGCGATGGACAGGCTGAGCGGCATCTACGCCTGCTTCATCACGTTCGTCGGACTGCTGATACACGTCTTCGCGACCGGCTACATGCACGGCGACAAGGGGTTCTATCGCTTCTTCACGTACCTGAACCTTTTCATGTTCATGATGCTGACGCTCGTTCTGGCAGACAACCTGCTGCTGATGTTCGTCGGTTGGGAAGGCGTCGGGCTTTGTTCGTATCTGCTCATCGGCTACTACACGGATCGCCGTGAGGCGGGCGACGCGGCGAAGAAGGCTTTCGTCGCCAACCGCATCGGCGACTGGGGTGTCGTGCTCGGCATCATGCTCGTTTTCTTCCTGACCGCCGGCGCGGGCAAGCCCTCAATCGGCTTCTTTGATAAGACGCCGGAGATGCTCGGCGGAGGCGCGGGCGTGGCGAGTGCGCTCAAGACCATCGGCGCGATGACGCCCGAACTTTTCAACTGGCACGCGCTGTTCGCGGGCGGCATCACGTCCGCAGCACTGCTGCTGTTCATCGGCGCGACCGGCAAGTCGGCACAGATACCGCTCTTCGTCTGGCTCCCCGATGCGATGGCCGGCCCGACGCCCGTCTCAGCTTTGATTCACGCCGCGACGATGGTGACGGCGGGCGTCTATATGGTCGTGCGCTGCTCGGCGATTTACACGCACGCGCCGACGGTGATGTTCATCATCGCGATTATCGGCGCAGCCACGGCCCTCTTCGCCGCAACCATCGGCATCGCGCAGAACGACATCAAAAAAGTTCTCGCCTATTCGACCGTCTCACAACTCGGTTACATGTTCCTCGCCTGCGGCGTGGGCGCATTCGTCGCGGCGATCTTTCACGTCATGACGCACGCCTTCTTCAAGGCGCTTCTCTTCCTCGGCTCCGGCTCCGTCATTCACGGCATGCATCATGAACAGGACATGCGACGAATGGGCGGCCTGCGGAAATACATGCCCGTCACTTTCGCGACGATGCTGACGGGCTGGCTCGCCATCAGCGGCATTCCGGTCTGGGCGGGCTTCTTCTCAAAGGATGAGATTCTCTGGAAGACTTGGAGCAGCGCGTCGCTCGGTATCCCTTACATGGCGCAAATCCTGTGGGGGGTCGGGGCGTTGACTGCGCTTTTGACCGCCGTTTACATGACGCGCTTGATGGTGATGACCTTCTGGGGCGGCGAGCGTTTTCGCGAAGCGCACGCGGGCGGGCAGGCCGACGAAGCACACGCCGCCGCCTACGATGACGACAAAGCGCCACACGATGCTCATTCGGCATCCGCCGGCGACCGTCCGCATCACGAACCGGAATCGCACGTTGATGCCGCACACCGGACGGCTGACGCGAGCGCACATGCCGACGAAGAGGACGATGACGCACACGCCGCGCACGGCCCGCATATCCCGCACGAATCGCCTTGGGTGATGACCGTACCGCTCGTCGTGCTCGCCGTGCTCTCGACCGTCGGCGGACTCGTCGGCATACCCTTCGCCTTGAGCGGCGGCGCAGTGCAGAACTATTTCGAGCACACACTCGAACCCGTCGTCAGCCATGCGCCCGAACTTAACGACGGCGAGACAAGCGGCGTCGCGCGGAACGAGGTGGGCGCGGAAGGTCACGGCCCACAGTTGCTCTCGACCGCCCCGCAGCCGCACGACGGCGCGTCGCCCCTCTCCGTCGGCGAAGGTGCGACGGGCGAACCCGTCCACGAGCGCGTGCCTGACGCGCATGAGGTGAACATGGAACGTTTGTTCACGCTCATCTCCGTCGGCATCGCCGCACTTGGAATCGGAGCGGGATGGTTCATCTTCCGGCGCAGGCCGCTGCTTGAGATGCCGAGCCTGTTAGAGAACAAATATTACGTGGACGAATTTTACGACGCGGCCATCATCAACCCGATCAAGGTCGGCTCGCGCGAGGGACTGTGGAAGATTCTCGACATCGGCGTGGTTGACGGGTTGGTCAACGGGGTCGGGCGCGGCATTCGCGAACTCGGAAGCATCGCGCGCTATGTTCAACCCGGCTTCGTGCGGAGCTACGCGGCGATCATTCTGCTCGGCGCGCTGGCCGTCATCGGCTTCTTCGCTTACGAGGCTTTTCAGTACAACGCTTCTCAGCTTTTGCGCTAGAAATAAGGCTTCTCAGCTTTTGCGTTAGAAATTATGCAGCAATATCTGCTCACCATCCTGATTCTGATACCGATTGTCGGTGCAGTCGCCATCGCCGCGCACAACTGGGCACCGTGGCGACAGGAGACGCACTATCGTTGGATCGCGCTCCTGTTTTCCGTCGCCACGTTCGCGGCCTCGCTCTTGTTGCTGACGGGCGGCGTCGGCATGGGGACGACGAACGAGTTTCACTTCGTGACGGATACGATGTGGATCGAAGCCATCGGCGCTCATTATCACGTCGGCGTGGACGGCCTGAGTTTGTGGCTCGTGTTGTTGACGACGCTGCTCGTGCCCATCTCGATTCTTTCAAGCTGGCACGCGGTCGAGAAACGGCGACTGGCCTTCTACGCCATGCTGCTCCTGCTTGAATCGGCGATGCTCGGCGTCTTCGTCTCGCTCGACCTGCTCGTCTTCTATCTCTTCTTTGAAGCCTCGCTCGTCCCGATGTTTCTGCTTATCGGCATCTGGGGCGGCGAGCGAAGGGTCTATGCGGCTGTTAAATTTTTCGTCTATACGGCAGCCGGCAGCCTCTTGATGCTCGTCGGCATCATCGCGCTCTACTACATCCACGCCACTCAAGTGCCATCCATCGGCGGGACGTTCGACTACACGATTCTGCTTCAATCTTTGCAGCAGGGAAGAATGAGTCTGACGCAGAACGGGGTCGCGACGACAACGCAGGCGCTCCTGTTCGGCGCGTTCGCCGTCGCCTTCGCCATCAAAGTTCCACTGTTCCCGCTCCACACGTGGCTGCCCGACGCGCACACCGAAGCGCCGACCGCCGGGAGCGTCATTCTCGCGGGCGTGATGCTCAAGATGGGTACTTACGGGCTGATGCGTTTCAACTTCGCACTCTTCCCCGAAGCCTCGCGCAAGTTCGCGCCCGTCTTCGTCGTGCTGGCAATCATCGGCATCATCTATGGCGCGCTCGTCGCGATGGTGCAGCCGGACGTGAAACGTCTCGTCGCATATTCGTCCGTCAGCCATATGGGCTTCGTCGTGCTCGGCATGTTCAGTTTCACAGAGATCGGTATGCAGGGCGCGCTTTACCAGATGCTCAATCACGGCGTCTCAACAGGGGCGCTCTTCCTGCTCGTCGGGATGATTTACGAGCGGCGACATACGCGCCAGATTTCGGAGTTCGGCGGCATCTCGAAGCCGATGCCCTTGTTCGCGACGTTTCTCGTCATCACTTCGCTCTCGTCGGTCGGACTGCCGCTTTTAAACGGCTTCGTCGGCGAATTTCTCATCATGCTCGGCATGTGGACTTCGACGGCGAGCGTCTCTTGGCCGTGGTGGGCGACAGGACTGGCCGCAACGGGCGTCATCTGGGCAGCCGTCTATATGCTCTGGATGTTGCAGCGCGTTCTTTTCGGACGGATTACGAACGAGAAGAATCGCCGCCTGACGGACTTGAACGCGCGCGAGATAGGTTTACTTCTGCCGCTTCTCGCGCTCATGGTTTACATGGGCGCTTACCCGCGCCCCTTCCTCAATCGCGCGCGTTTGAGCATTGACGAATTGCGGACGCGCATCGTCGCGCCCGAAACGCAGAACACATTCGAGGCCGTCGAGAGAGGCGTCAATTCGCCAAACGAAAAACGGTAAACGCCGCGCGCACGCGTGTGATGCGTCCGGTGGATAGAACCATCGTCGGATAGAGCATGATTAAGAGCCTGACAATCTTACTCGCGATTTTATTTCTCTCGTCGCATGGCGTGAACGTCACGGTGCGCGCGCAGGGAATAAAACCGGCGGGCGTCGCGATCCGAAAGGATGCGAGCATCCGGCTTAAGGGACTGGACGGGAAGTTTTATGACACGACGGCGATGCGCGGCGACGTACTCGTCGTCTCGTTCGGCGCGACGTGGTGCACGCCCTGCAACTGGGAACTCGTCGCCATCGAGGAACTCAAGGAAGAGTATGCGGGCAAGCCCGTCAAATTTATCTGGGTGAGCATTGACGACGACCGCCGCACGTCGAAATACCTGCTCCGGCAATTCGTGAAAGACAGGGGCATGACCATCACTGTCCTGCGCGACCCGAAGCTCGAAGCGTTCCTTCAATTCTTCGACACCGAACGCATCCCCGCTGTCGTCTTCTTTGACCGCGAAGGTCGTGTCGCGCTCCCGACGCATCGCGGAATGGCATCGGAGATTTCCGATTACAAGCGTCTCGTGCGGGAGCGGGTCAACACCCTGCTTAAAAATACGACTGACAAATCGTCAGTGGCGGACGACCACGCGGGCAAGTGAATTTTCACGTCCGACGTGCAGCGTGGATACTTTCAAGAGATTGAATTAAACCGATGAACTTTTGTTTTGCGATAACGGCGATTTCGCCCGACGTTAACTTTGCGCTGCTGCTGCCGGAGTTGATCCTCTCGGTGACGGGAGTGGTGGTGATGTTGGTTGACGCGTTTCTGCGACGCTCATCGGATCAGCGTTGGTTAACGGGCGGACTCTCGCTTGCGGGCCTCGCCGCCTCAGCCGCTTCCTGCGGTTGGCTGTGGAGGGCGGGCGCAAGTCTTCCTCCCACGGCCTTCAACGGCATGCTCTTGCTCGACCGGACGCGACTTTCCTTCACCTTCGTCTTCATCATCGTCTCGGCACTAACGATTTTAATCTCGATGATCTGGGTCGAATGGGAGGGACTGCCCGCGGGCGAGTTTCACACGCTACTGCTGTTTGCGACCGTCGGCATGATGCTGATGGCTTCGGGCGGCGACCTCGTCATGATTTTCCTCGGCCTCGAAGTTCTCTCCATCGCCACTTACGTCATGGCCGGCTTTCGCAAAACCGATCTGCGCTCGAACGAGTCTTCGTTGAAATATTTCATCCTCGGCTCGTTCTCGTCAGCCTTCCTGCTTTACGGCATCGCCCTCATTTACGGCGCGACCGCGCACGAGATTTCGACCGATGCGGGGACGCGCGTGCTCGTCGCGGGAACGACCAACATCGGCGAGATCGCAGGGCTTTTAAACGAAGGCATCTACCCGCCGCTCATGTTCGCGGGGGCGGCGCTCATGCTGATCGGCTTCGGCTTCAAGATCGCAACCGCGCCGTTTCACGTGTGGACGCCGGACGTGTACGAAGGAGCGCCGACGCCCGTCACGGCATTTATGGCCGCAGGGCCGAAAGCCGCAGGCTTCGCCGCCTTCATGCGCGTCTTCCTGTTCGCCTTTCCCGTGGTCGCCGTCGCTTCGCAAACAACGAGCGTCTCAGCGCAACTCCACGACGCATGGCTGAACGCACTGGTGTTGATCGCCGTGCTGACGATGACGGTCGGCAACGTCGTCGCGCTCGTGCAGAACAACGTTAAGCGAATGCTCGCCTACTCTTCGATTGCGCACGCGGGTTATGCGCTCGTCGGTTTCGTCGCGGCGGGCGCGGCCACCGACACGGCGCAACGCGACGATGCGTTGGCGGCGGTCATCTTCTATCTACTCGCTTACGCCGTGATGAACCTCGGCGCGTTCGCCGTCGTCACGGTCATCGCACGCGCAGGCGACCGGCGCACGGAGGTTGAAGATTACAACGGCATCGGCTTTAGCGCCCCGATGCTCTCATTCGCCCTTTCGATCTTTTTACTGAGTCTCCTCGGCGCGCCTCTGACCGGCGGGTTCATGGGCAAGATCATGGTCTTCCGCGAGGCTCTCAGGCACGACTACACTTGGCTCGTCGTCCTCGGCGTGCTCAACTCCGCGATTTCTGTATACTATTACCTGCGGCTGATCGTGGTAATGTACTTTCGCGAGAGGACGACCGAGTGGCGCGCGCCGCGCGTCCCCGCGAGCATCGCGGTCGCACTGGTAATCACCATCGTCGGCGTGCTCTATCTGGGAATTTTCCCGAACGGATTGCTCAACGCGTTTCGCTCTTCACAAAGGGCCGATGCGGTGACGTATTTGAAATAGCCTGTGTCTTTTTTTTGGGCGAGGCGAGGGCGCACGCGTCCTTAGTCTCGCTCTTTTATTTTTGCTTTGAGTAAGATGATGACCGCGTCGAAAAGAGAGAGGGGCAGAACTGTCGGCGAATTGCCGGACGGTACTCCCCTGCGACGCGCGACCACAGATGAAATCGTCTTTCAGATCAAAACTCTTCTGGATGAAGCGTGGCCGCCGCTGATTTATCGCGAGCGCATCCTTCCCTTGCGAACGCGCTCGCATGCCGTCCCGCCGGTCACGCGGGGAGCAAGCGTCGAAGTGCAGCACACGCTGCTGGGCGTCGAATTGAAGGTCGGGCGGCGGCGCGTGTCGTGCCCGGATTTCGCGACCGCCCGCTATCTGGCGGTCTTTGCGCGCATCGGGTGCTCGAACGTGGCCGTGCCGTACGACATCACGAAAATCTCAAGTCTCGCCGATGAACTGGAATCGGCATGGCATCGCATGATACTTTTATCAGAGCACGCGTCCGAGGGACGCGGCAAGAGTTTCGCATCGCGCGTGCGTACGGCACTCGTCAGGGAAGTGCGGGAAGAGATTGAAGGCGCGGGCGCGGGCACGGCTGTTCCGCAGTTTAATCAAAACACGAGCCAGCGGCATCGGCGCGTATCATAAAAGGGGAGACGTGAATCCGTAACGATTTTAATTTACAGAGGATTCACGATCAGCGATTAACGAATGATTCAAGAGCTAAACGAACAAACGCCACTCAACCTGCCGGAGCCACTCCCCTTCCCTTTCAACCAGCGGACGTATTGTCGTTACGAGCGAATCGAGCAGCGCATCGAGGCCGCGCGCGTGCTCGTCGTCAACGATCTGTTGCACGATGAGAGCGACCTGTCGGAAGTGGCACATCGAGAGTGGGGCAAACAGGCCGCGGCACACATCGCGCAGGAACAGCACATCGCGTCGCTCGCGATTGACAACATTCTCGGAAACGTCAGGCGACTCGTCCGTCACCCCGTCACGGAAGTTGCGCATCTCTCGGAAGTTTCGCAGGCGGTCGAGAGCTTTCGCCCTGATGCCATTGTCCTCAGCGGCACGCTCAGCGACTTCGACTATTACAATTCGGCGATGATCGAGGATTTTGCACGCTTCATCCGCGTGACGCAGATTCCGGTGCTCGGCATCTGCGGCGGGCATCAACTCATCGGACTCTGTTTCGGCGCGCGCATCGTGACGCTCGATCATCGTGAGGCGCACGAACTGCGGGCCAACCGCTCGTTCGAGTATCAGTATCGTTTCGTCCGCATCACCGGGCCTGAAGACCCGATTTTTCGCGGCATACACGATCACGAATCGGGCCTCTGGCAGGACTATACGACCGAGGGCCGCATTCTCAGGGTGTGGCAGAATCACGGTCTGCAACTGGATCGCATCCCGGAAGGATTCGAGTCGCTGGCGACCGCATACTTGTGCAAGAATCAGATGATGGTCAAACGCTCAGAGGGCCAACTGATTTACGCCGTGCAGTTTCACCTCGAAAAATCTTTTCAGGATTTGACGCAACGCAATCCCGCGCCGCAAGACCCCAACTACCGCCGCACGCTCCGCGAAGAGGCCAGCAAGCGCACGCGTTGGGCGCACATGAACGAATCACGCGACGGTCGCGTCCTCTTCGAGAATTTCCTGTTGGAGGCTTTGAAACATCAAGAGCGCGCTGCCTGAACTTCGTCAAGAAAGGCGATGCCGGTCGAGCGTCCAAAGCGGCCGTCTTTTAAGACATCAACGCGGACGCTCCGACACGTTTGACGGCTCGCCATAGCCGTATTTTTTGAGCAACGCCTGCCCCTCTTCGCTGAGCACGAACCCGACAAACTCCCGCGCCTCTTTCTGCTTCTGCGAACCGCGCAAAACCGCTATCCCGTGATCGAGCGGCCCGTACAAACGCGGGTCAATTTCCAGATATCGCCCCACTCCGTCCTTCGTTAACGATAAAGGAATGAACGCGGCGTCGGCATTCTTCGTCGCAGCAAACTGCTTGGCCTGCGCGACGTTCGGCGCATAGACGACCTTCGGCTCGACTCGCTCCCAGAGATTCATCGCGCGCAGGGTTTCGACTGCCGCCTGCCCGTAAGGTGCGAGTTCGGGTCTGGCGATGGCGATGGCAGTGACATCCGACTTCGTGAGATCGCTCAACTCTCTAATCGGCGAGCCTTTTTCTTCCGGCATCCAGAGCACGAGAGCGCCCCTTGCAAAGAGCACGGGCGAATTGACGGCCAGCAAGTTTTTGTTTTTAAGCTCGTCGAGGTGTTGCACGTCCGCCGAAGCGAAAACATCGAAGGGCGCACCGCTCTCAATCTGCTTGGTGAGTTGGGCAGTCGCGCCGAAACTGTTGGTCACGCGCACGCCAGTTCTCGTCGTGTATTGCTGGCCCAACTCCTCAAACGCTTCGCTGAAGTTCGAGGCAGCCGCGACGACGATTTCAGTCCGCGGCTTCTCTTCCCTGACGCGTTCGGAACACCCGGCGGCCGCCAACAGCAACAGAAGCATTATCATTAAACTTATCGTGCCCGGACGCAGCCCGGAATTTGATTTATTCATTTGCATGGTCTGCCTCAACTATTCATTGCCGCCTTAAGAACGGCGATGCTATCTTCGACGCCGGATGAAAGAGATTGATCTGTTTCCCCTCTGGCTTTCGCTCAGGGTCGCACTCGCTTCGACTGTGATTGTTGTCGGGGGCGGTGTCGCGCTGGCGTGGCTGCTGGCGCGCAAACGCTTCTTCGGACGCGAAGCTCTCGACGCACTCGTCACGCTGCCGCTCGTCCTGCCTCCGACAGTGCTCGGCTACTACCTGCTTGTCCTGCTCGGTCGTAGCGGCCCACCCGGTCGCCTGTATTTTTACATCACAGGGCATCAACTCGTCTTCACTTGGCAGGCCGCCGTCATCGCCGCCGCCGTGGGCGCTTTACCGCTCGTGGTGAAAACTTCGCGAGCGGCCATCGCCGGTGTGGACGGCTCATTTGAAGACGCGGCACGCACGCTAGGGCACAACGAATGGCAGGTCTTCCGGCACGTCACGTTGCCGCTCGCCGGACGTGGTATCGCGGCGGCTTCCATCCTCGCTTTCGCTCGCTCGCTCGGCGATTTCGGCGCGACTCTGATGGTCGCGGGCGACATTCCCGGT
>JBAVPI010000852.1:0-2421 GCA_049692915.1 Pyrinomonadaceae bacterium | reverse complement strand
CCTCCACGCCGCTCGCGCTCCTGATGCCCGCCGATGTTCTGCGCGGCGAGGCGGATGCTGCGCCGCACGTAGAGCGCGCCCACGCCCTTCGGAGCATGAAGCTTGTGCGCCGACATCGAAAGCAGATCGCAATTGAGAGCCTGAACGTCAACGTGCATCCGCCCCAACGCCTGCACGCCGTCCGTGTGAAACCAGAGATACTTCTGACCGCCCGCGCGCCGCTCGTGCACGAGCGAGCCGATCTCGGAGATGGGTTGGATGGTGCCGATCTCATTGTTGGCGAGCATCACCGTGACGAGCACGGTGTCGGGCCTGAGGGCCGCGCGCACGTCGTCGGTGCGGACGATGCCGTCTTGATAGACGGGCAGGCGCGTCACTTCCCACCCGCGACGTTCGAGCGCGTCGCAGATGCCGCGCACGGACGAGTGCTCGATTGACGAAGTGATGATGTGCCGCCCGTGCCCGGCGTTCGCCTCGACGATGCCGCGGATGGCGAGATTGTTCGCCTCCGTGCCGCCGGAGAGCATCACGATTTCGTTGGGACGCGCGTTGATGAGTGCCGCGACCTCGCGACGGGCGCGGTCAACGGCGGCGCGCGATTCCTGCCCGAAGAAGTGGACGCTCGAAGGGTTGCCGAACTTTTCCAGAAGGTAAGGGAGCATGGCCTCGACGACGCGCCGGTCAACGGGCGTCGTGGCGCTGCAATCCATGTAAACTCTCTGCATCATTTGGCTCTATGTAAATCCTTGCGCGAAATTGAATACATGCGACCGCCAAAGATTAATTGGCCTGCTGTTTCTGATATTCGTTGACTAAAAACATCCAATCAATGTGGTCAGAGCCTTTGCCCCGTTTCCCGCCGACGAACTGAACATACACATCCAACCTGTCGCCTTTGGTCAACTCTTTGTCGAAATACTTCGCCACGGGTGTCTGTACCGGCAACCAGTATTCCACATCGTCTTCAGTAAACAGGAACTCATTCTCATACAGCTCGAAGAACCGCGACTCAATCCCGTAGCTTTCAATCCAAAGCTTAAGCAACTCTTTTCGGTTGGCGGAGATTGGTCGAGAAGTGCCCGTATATTTGACGCTGACGCGGTAAGGCCGTCCCTTCGTCAGAACTAGTTGACCGGTGTCCTTGTACTTAGTGGCGTCGGAAGTGTTCTCCTTGATGACATTGCGCAGGGTGTTCGGCTCGTAGAGGTGCGCCGGGAAATCCTGTGCGGCGGCAAGGGCGTTGGAGGCGAGCAAAGGGACAACGAGCACAAGGATTAAAAATTTGTATTTCATCATGTTAAACTCAGCCCCGGACGCCGTAGAAGGCTCTGAAAAGTTATCGCCAACCCGCGGGGCCGGACGGTGCATCAAAGTCGCGCGGTACAGGCTTCTCTCCCGTCTCGCCTCGCGACGCTTTTGCACTTCGAGTCTAAGGCGCGCCTGAACCGAGCGTCAAGGCAGTCGGCCCGCGGAAGAAAGCGCAGTTTCGACTCTTCCAATTCACGCCCGCGCGCAATTCTTATTTAGAGGAGAAGAGAAGCATGAAGACCCGCCGGAAAATGTTTGCCGCCGCGCTCACGCTGGCGCTGTTGCCCGCCGTCGTCGCGCCGACGAGGACGGATGCGACCCCGCTTGCTTCCGCGTCAACACAGGGGCAAGGGCGTTCGCTCGGCGCGCTCGAACGCGGCTACCGCACGGGCTACTCGGACGGCTACCAATCCGGCTGGGGCGATTCCATCAAGAAGACTTCGGCCGGCGGTTACAAGGACAAGGCCGATTATCAACGCGCCGACCGCGCCTATATCGAAGCCTACGGCGCGCTCGAAGACTACCGCGACGGCTACCAGCAAGGGTTCGAGATCGGTTACGAAGCGGGCTACGAGCATCAAGGTTTCGACTCGAACTTGCCCGTGGGCGGCGTGACGCGGCGCGGCGCGACCGTGGCTGGAAACGGCGAGAGTCGAGGCGGTCGGAGCGACGTTGCGAACGACGACGACAGCAGCGGTAGTTCGTCCGGCGCGTCGTCAGCCGCGAATAATTCCGTTTCAACGTCCGGTGCGCCGACTTCAAACGCGCGCATCGTCCCGTCCAACACGATTATGAAGGTCGAACTGCTGAACCGTCTCTCGACCGACGTGAGCCAGAACGGCGACCGTTTCGAGGCGCGCGTCATCGAGCCGCAGGAATACGCGGACGCCGTCGTCGCCGGTCGCATCACGAACCTCCAGCGCCCCGGCAAGACGCGCGGCAGGGCGCAACTGCAACTCACCTTCGAGCAGATCAAACTCGCGGGCGGCGACTGGACGGACTTCAGCGCGCAGGTCACGGAAGTGCTCGACCGCGACGGCAGCAACGTCGGCGACGTTGACCCGGAAGGCGGCGTGCGCGGCAAGGATTCGACGAAGGACGATGTGGCGAAGG
>JBAVPI010000851.1:0-6954 GCA_049692915.1 Pyrinomonadaceae bacterium | reverse complement strand
GGTCGCCCTGCACGTTCGAGTGGCCGCGCACGGGGCACGCGCCCGCGCCCGGCCTGCCGATCTGCCCGCGCAGCAGAAGCAGGTTGACGATCTCCTGTATGTTGGCGACGGCGTTTTTGTGCTGCGTCAAACCCATCGCCCAGCAGACGATGGTGCGCCTCGACTCGATGAAGACATGCGCGGCCTCCGTCATCAACTCACGCGAAACGCCGCACTCCCCGACGATCTCGTCCCAACCCGTTGACTCCAACGCGCGCATGAACTCGTCGAAGCCGGAGGTCTTCTCTTCGATGAACTTCCTGTCGAGCACCTCGCCCGGTCGCCGCGACTCTTCGGCCAGCACTTCCTTCATGATGCCTTTGAGAAGCGGCACGTCGCCGTTGACGCGAACGGGCAGGAAGAGGTCTGCCAGACGCGTGCCGCCCGCCAGCATGTCGAGCGGATGCTGTGGATGCTTGAAGCGTGTGAGGCCCGTCTCAGGCAGCGGGTTGATGTGGACGATGCGGCAGCCGTTCTTCTTCGCCGCTTGCAGAGACGTGAGCATGCGCGGGTGATTCGTGCCCGGATTCTGGCCGATGATGAAGATGGCTTCGGCGAGATTGAAATCTTCGAGCGTGACGGTTCCCTTACCGATGCCGATGGTCTCGGTCAGGGCCGCGCCCGAAGATTCATGGCACATGTTCGAGCAGTCGGGCAGATTGTTCGTGCCGAACTGCCGGACGAAGAGTTGATAGAGAAACGCCGCCTCGTTCGACGTGCGCCCGGACGTGTAGAAGGCCGCTTCGTCGGGCGAGTCGAGTCCTTTGAGTTCGGCGGCCACAAGGCGGAAAGCCGCGTCCCATCCGAGCGGCTCGTAGTGCGTCGCGCCGCGCTTGAGCAGCATCGGGTGCGTCAGGCGTCCCTGTTTGCCGAGCCAGTAGTCGGACTTGTGCGAGAGATCGGCGACGCTCCATTGTCTAAAGAATTCCGGCGTGACGCGCCGCGTCGTCGCTTCTTCGGCGACGGCCTTCGCGCCGTTCTCGCAAAACTCGAAATGCGAACGCTCGCCGTCGGGGTCGGGCCACGCGCAGCCCGGACAATCGAAGCCCTCTTTCTGATTCACACGCGCGAGCGTCCCGATGCTGCGCGCCGCGCCCATCTCTCTCCACGCGTGCTTTGCCGACGCCCACACCGCAGGCACGCCGCCCGCGACCTCGCCGCGATTCTTGATTTCGACCTCGCCCGTGAACTCTTCCGGCGCTTGCGCACTGACGCGCCCGTGCTGAAGAGAAGAGACACGCTCATCCTGAAGAGAAAAGACACGCCCGTCCTCAAGGGAAGAGACACGCTCGTCCTGCTGACCGGACGGATGGTCACTTAACTCGCCGTCGCCGCCGACGCCATCCGGCGCACGCGTCGTCTCACCATTTGACGCCGCCTGTGGCCCGCCGTCGTGCGACGCCTTGTCGTCGCCCGCGTGTTCCTCGCCCGTGCCGTAGTGCGATGCCTGCTCCGCAGAGGCGCGCTCCGCCGACACGCTCTGCGCGCCCGCCTCCAGATGCCGCGGCGTTGATGTTTCTTTCTCCCCGCTCATTCGTACCTCATGTTTGAACGTCAGTTTACTGCAAGCCACACGAGTTTAAGAAACGTTGAATGGATAACGAAACGCGACGCGATAAAGGACGGCGGTAAGGGGCGGCGCGAGTGTCACCTTCGACTCGTCTCGTAGCGTTTCTCTTCCGTCGCGCTCATCCGTGGCATTGTAGTTGACTGTTTAATGAAGGACGCCACATACACGTATTGTTATCGTTCAAACGAGAGAGACTAAGACACAATCACAGGAGGGGACATGAACGCTTTTGAACTGCTGAAGGAAGACCACAAGAAAGTTTCGGGGATTTTCGAGAAGCTTGAGCCGACCACCGAGCGCGCAGAGAAGACGCGCGAAGAGTTGTTTGCCGAACTGAAGATGAACCTCGACATCCACGCCCACATCGAGGAGACGATCTTTTACCCGGCCATCAAACAGGCGGCGGAGACGCATGACATCGTGCTCGAAGGCTTCGAGGAGCATCACGTTATCAAGACGCTGCTCGGCGAGTTGGACGCGCAGCCCGTCGGCACGGAGGAGTGGGGCGCGAAGCTCAAAGTGCTCAAAGAGAACGTCGAGCATCACGTCGAAGAGGAAGAGGGCGAGATGTTTCCCAAGTCGCGCGATGTTCTGAGCAAAGAGCAGATTGAAGAACTCGGCACGCGGATGGAAGCGGAAAAGCAGAATCAGAAAAAGCAGATGAGCGCCGCGGGCTAAACGCCGCGAACGAATGACAAAGGTGGAGCGGTGATGATGAAAGCGTGCTCGTTTACGAGCGTTCGACTTTCACCTCATCGCTCCGCCTTTTCTCTTGCTCCGCCCTTTCTATTTCGCTTCGACTCCAATCATCGTCTTCCGTGCGCGATCTTCAACGACTCCGGCAGAGAGCGCAGCCGCAGCATCGCGAGCACGCCGAAGATGGGGCCGGGCGCGAGCGCCGCGAAGGCATAGCGCCAGCCGACCCACCCGACCAGAATCGGAATCAAACGGATCGAAAGCGTCGTCAGCAGGAAGCCGCAACACGTCTGGATAGTCAGCGCCGTCCCCATGTATTGCCGGTCGCCGAGTTCCGTGACGCAGGCAGAGAACTGCGCCGAGTCCGCCACGACGCTCGCGCCCCACACCGCCGCCAGCGCAAGCAACAGCCACGGATTCGCGTCGAAGAGGAATCCGACGAGCAGGCAGCACGCGCCGCTCGTCGCCATCGCCCATGAAGTGATGGCCGTCCGCCCCACACGATCCGCCAGCAGTCCGGCCAGCACACAGCCGACCGCGCCCGCGCCGATGACGACAAACGACGCGCTTTCGGCGAGCGACGCCGACGCGCCGCGCGCCGCGAAGCTCGCGCGAATCATCACCGGTGCCCACGTCCACATCGCGTAGAGTTCCCACATGTGGCCGAGGTAGCCGAAGTTGGCGAGCCGCACCCCTCGGTTCGAGAAGACGCGCGCCAGTTGCCGCACGTCGAACTTCGCTGCGGGGAGCGCGTGCGGCCCGTCACCGACGAAGAGCAGCACGACGAGTCCGCCCGCTACCGCAAGCACGGAGACGAACAGCACGTTCACGCGCCAGTCGGCGCTCCCCAACGCGTTGACGAGATACGGCGACGCCTTGCCAAGAGTGAGCGCCCCGACCAGCACGCCGAGCGCCATCCCGCGCCCGCGCTCGAACCACGTCGCCATGATCTTCATCCCCGGCGGATAGACGCCCGCCAGACACAGGCCGACGAGAAACCTGAGCGCGATGCCCGTCACGGCGTCGTGCGCGAACAGAGCGAACGCGGCGTTCAAGCCTGCGCCGCAGATGGCCGCGACGGTGAACAGACGCCGTGCGCTGATGATGTCCGGCAGATTCAGGAGCGCCGACAGAAGCGTGCCCGCGACGAAACCGAGTTGCACTGCGAGCGTCAGCCAGTTCGCCGCAGGCTCGCTCAAGTTCCACTCCGCCGTCAACGCAGGCACGACCGCCGACGCCGAGAACCACAGAGACATCGCAAGCAACTCCGCCAACGCCAGCAGCACGAGCGCACCCCTGCGCGCTCTTTTCCTCTCTCTGTTTTCGGCTTCCATGTTCGTTGACGAGATAGGGTTTGAGTCTAACAAAACTTTTCGCCGTCTGAACACCTCCACCTTCCGCGACAAAGGGCGAACGCCGGAGACGCGGCCCGCCGTCCCGCGCCGGGACTTTTTATGATTGCTCGCAAACTGTTTTTTGACGGCGCGCAATCTGATTGATAGATTCTCCCTGCAATCCGAAATCCGTTATCAGCGGGAGCGCACAAGATGAGCTTGATTGAGTCAGTGGGGGCGCGGGAGATTCTCGACTCGCGCGGCAACCCGACCGTAGAGGCGGAGGTGATGTTGATCGGCGGAGAGTTGGGACGCGCCGCCGTTCCTTCCGGCGCTTCGACCGGCGAGCACGAGGCCGTCGAGTTGCGCGACGGCGACGAGAAACGCTACGGCGGCAAAGGCGTTCTGCGCGCCGTCAAAAACGTCAACGAAATTATCGCGCCCGAAGTCGAGGGGATGGACGCGCTCGATCAGGCGGAACTCGACGCGGCGCTCATCGCGCTAGACGGCACGCCGACGAAAAAGAGATTGGGAGCGAATGCGCTGCTCGCCGTCTCGCTCGCGACGGCGCGGGCCGCCGCCGCGCATCTCGAAATTCCGCTCTATCGTTATCTCGGCGGCGCGAACGCGCGCACGCTGCCCGTCCCGATGATGAATATCCTGAACGGCGGCGCGCACGCCGATAACAACGTGGACTTTCAGGAGTTCATGGTGATGCCCGCGGGCGCTGAAAGTTTCAGCCACGCGCTGCAAACCGGCGCGGAGGTTTTCCACGCGCTCAAGGCCGTGCTGAAGGAGAAGAATTACGCGACGGGCGTCGGCGATGAGGGCGGCTTCGCGCCGAACCTGCGCTCGAACGAGGAAGCGATTGAGACGATTCTCGAAGCCGTTGCGCGCGCCGGATACAAGCCGGGGCGCGACCTTCATCTCGCGCTCGACCCGGCGGCGAGCGAGTTTTACGACGGCAAGCACTACGTCTTCAAAAAGTCGGACAAGCGCCGACTGACGAGCGATGAGATGGTCGCTTACTGGAAGTCTTGGGCCGTGCAGTATCCCATCATCTCGATTGAGGACGGCATGGCGGAGAACGATTGGGACGGTTGGAAACTCTTAACGGACGAGTTGGGTGCGCGGGTACAACTCGTCGGCGACGACCTCTTCGTGACGAACGTCGAGTTCTTACGCAAGGGCATCGAGCGCGGCGTCGCCAATTCGATTCTCATCAAAGTCAACCAGATCGGCACGCTCACAGAAACGCTCGACACGATTGAACTGGCACGCAACGCGGGCCGCACCTCCGTCATCTCGCATCGCTCCGGCGAGACGGAAGACACCTTCATCGCCGACCTCGCCGTCGCCACCAACGCCGGACAGATCAAGACCGGCTCTCTCTCTCGCACCGACCGCGTCGCCAAGTACAATCAACTGCTTCGCATCGAAGAAGACTTGCGCGGAGCGGCGCGCTTCCCCGGCAACGCGGCCTTTTATCAACTCGCGCGCGGCACCACGAACGGGACAAAAGCCGAAACGAAGAATCGCGCGACGGCGAAGAAAACGCGCGGCGTGAAATAGTTTTTTTCAAGGAGGTGCGATTCATTGATCGACCAAAGAGGCCCGCTCGCGCTCATCATCCTCGACGGCTTCGGCTACAGCGCGAGGCGCGAAGGCAACGCCGTGGCGATGGCGCGGATGCCCATCTATGACGAGATTCGCGAGCGGTATCCGCAGACGCTCATCGAAGCGTCGGGCACGTGCGTCGGGCTGCCCGGCGGTGTGATGGGCAACTCCGAAGTCGGCCATCTCAACATGGGTTCGGGCCGCGTCATCATGACGGACATACGGCGCATCGATCACTCGATTGAGACGGGCGAGTTCTTCTCGAATGATCCAATCGTCGCCGCGATGGAGAGTGCCAAAAGAGACGACCGCGCGCTGCACTTGATGGGCCTCCTGTCGGACGGACTCGTCCACTCATCGCAGGAACATCTCTATACGCTGCTGCGGATGGCGAAAGAGCGCGGCCTGACGCACGTTTACATTCATTGCTTTTTGGACGGGCGCGACACGCCGCCGATGTCGGCCTTCGGCTACGTCGAGGCGTTGCAGGTCAAGTGCGCCGAGATAGGTTGCGGGCGCATCGCGTCCGTCATCGGGCGCTACTACGCGATGGACAGGGACAACCGTTGGGAGCGCACGCGGAAGGCTTACGACCTGCTCATCCGCGCCGAAGGCGAGCGCGTGATTGACCCCGTGGAGGCGATCAAGCGTTCTTACGAGCGCGGCGTGTCGGACGAGTTCGTCGAGCCGATGGTCGTCACGCGCGCGCGCGACGAGGGCGAGCCGGTGGCGACGATTGCCGACGGCGACTCCGTTATCTTTTTTAACTTCCGCTCCGACCGCGCGCGCCAGATTACGCGCTCGCTCGCCGTCGCGGGCTTCGACGAATTCGCCGCCGAGAATCGCCCGCGCGTCAATTACGTCTGCTTCACGCTCTACGACAAGACGTTCGAGCTACCAATCGCTTTCCCGCAACTCCGTCACACCAACATTCTCGCCGACGTGTTCTCGTCGCTCGGCGTGCGCAACTACCGCATGGCCGAAACCGAGAAGTACGCGCACGTCACATACTTTTTCAACGGCGGGACGGAGCGCGAGTTTCCCGGCGAGCGACGCCTGCTCGTCCCTTCGCCGCAGGTCGCAACCTATGACTTGATGCCGGAGATGTCTGCCTTCAAAGTCACGGACAAACTTGTGCGCGCGATTGAAGAGAACGAAACTGACGTTTTCATCGTCAACTTCGCCAACCCGGATATGGTCGGGCACACGGGCAATCTCGATAAGACAATCGAAGCCGTCCAGCACGTGGATGCCTGTCTTGGTCGGGTCATGAAGGCGCTACGCACGGCGCGCGGGCGCTGCCTGATTACCGCCGACCACGGTAACTGCGAGCAGATGATTGACCCCACGACGGGGCAGCCGCACACGGCGCACACGTCGAACCCCGTTCCCTTTCATCTCATTGATGAAGCGGCGCGCGGGCACAGGCTGCGCGAAGAGGGCGCGCTCGAAGATGTGGCCCCGACGATGCTGGGATTGCTGGGGCTACCGAAACCCGCGGAGATGTCCGGGCGCGACCTCCGCGAGACTTAAAGGACGCGCGACCGCCCTTCGCGCGCACGTCATACAACTTCGATTCGCATACCAATGAACAGAAACAAAATCGGCTTCGTCATCTTCCTCGTTTCCGTCTGCCTCTTCGTCGTCTTTCTCGTCGTCCTGCTACGCTTCACGGGGCGTCGCGCGACGGGGCCGGAG
>JBAVPI010000850.1:0-8918 GCA_049692915.1 Pyrinomonadaceae bacterium | reverse complement strand
CTTCTGACCGAGAGGCGCGCGCGTCCCGGCTTTTTTTCCGTCAACTCGGAAGCCCGACCCCGAACGCGGAAGTTGTGCCCGCGTGCGACATTCTGTTATAGAGGGGCAACCAACACGGAGGACGCCGGTGATGAGGAAGGTATCGCTTCTCGCTCGACTCACACTTGTGTGCGCGGCTCTCTGTCTCGCGCACACGGCGGCGCACGCGCAAGGACAGAACACGCTCGAAGGCCGCGTCGCGCTTTCCACCGGATCGCCGCCCGCGCAGTCCGTCAGGGTCACGCTCACCAAGGGCGGCAGGCGCGTCTTCGAGACTTTTACAGATCTGAGCGGACGCTTCAACTTCCCCGGCCTCGCCGGAGGAACGTATCAACTCACCGCCGAAGGCGACGGCCAGACCTTCGAGACGACGAGCGTCACGACCGATATCTCTGCCTTCGGCTCTGCCGGTCAGTCCTTCACGCAGAACATCCAACTCAGGCCGAAGGCGGGCACGGCATCGCCCGCGGGGCGCGCGTCGGTGGTCGCGGCTGAGGAGATAGACCCTTCCGTCCCTTCGCGCGCGCGCGAGCAGTTCAGAAAAGGCGTCCGCGATGCCGCCGACGACAAGCCGGAGGGGGCCGTCCGCGCTTTTCGGGAAGCGATTAAGGAGCACGCGAGTTTCTACGCCGCCAACCTCGCGCTCGCCGAACAACTCTCCAAACTCCAGCGTTACGACGAGGCCATCGCCGCCTATCGCAGGGCGGGCGAGTTGAAGCCGGACAGCCCTGACCCTTACATCGGCGTCGGCGTCACGCTCGTCACGCAAAAGCGTTACGACGAGGGCATCCGCATGCTGCGCGGAATCGTCGAGGTTGACAAAAACATCGCCGCGCCCTACCTCTCGCTCGGCTACGCCGAAATGATGACGGGCGACTACGCGTCGGCGGAAAAGCACTTGCTGCGCGCCTACGACCTCGGCAAGTCGAGCCTCGCGCACATCTATCTAGCCAACGTCTATGAGCAATCCGGCGAGCCTGCCAAAGCCGTCGAGCACCTTCAAGCCTACCTCAAAGAGAATCCCAAAACACCCAATGCCGATTCCATCCGCAGCGCCGTCGAAAAGTTGCGCAGGAAACTCAAAGATAAAAAGTGACACGCGAGCGCCGACTAGTCTCCTGCCTCGCGCTTCGACGCAACAACAGGCGCACGCGCGGGAGTAGGGAATGCCAGACCCTCGAAAAGACAGCCGAATCGATTTTGAAAATCGCTCGAAAATTTCGGATGTTTATTCAAAATTATGAATATATTTGAGAGGGTGTAAGGGCTTAACCGGGCCTAGATGGTTAAAAATATGGATAAGTTTAATTTTTTGAACTCCGGAATACTTTTTGCTTCTCCGTAACATGTTTGGACACTAACCTAGCTTACCGCTACAGCAAATAAAGAGTCTCCTCCGAGTTGGAAGACAACTATTAAATTTTGAATGCCAAAGTGTGAATGCTGTTAGCCGGTAGCGCTAAATGATTTTGGTAAGGAAAGTCTCGCCGAAATCACCCATTGTTAATGAAGCATGAAGGAGAATTTAAATAAGATGAATCACTTGCTAAAACCTAGCAAATTTGGATTCACCGTGCGACTTCTGTTTTGCGCCGCGATGCTTGCACTAAGCGCGCCGTTCGCATCTGCACAGGAGACTACGGGCAATATTCAAGGCACGGTCAAAGACCCTGCCGGCGCGGTGGTCACGGGTGCCACAGTCACTGTCACCGGCTCACAGCGTAGTTATGATGCTACGACGAATGAAGGTGGCGAATATAACGTCAACCAACTACCTCCCGGCAGATACATCGTCACCGCCTCGGCGAGTGGCTTTGGCTCGGTCAAGAGAGAGGACGTGCCGGTCGAGTTGGGCCGCACGTTGCAGGTCAACTTCGATCTGACCATCGCCGGCACCGCCGAAACGGTTAACGTCACGGCTGCCGACGAGGCGATTCTTGACGTGACCTCGACCAAGACGGCCACCAACATCACACAGGAGAAGATCAACCTTCTCCCGAAGACGCTCCGTTTTTCATCCGTCATCGAAGTGGCGACGGGCGTCAGAAACGAAGTGAAGGGCGGCGGCTTCCAGATTGACGGTGCTTCCGGCTCTGAGAACGTCTTCGTCGTTGACGGTCTTGAAGTGACCCGCGTCAGAGAAGGTACGCTCGGCCTGACCAAGAACATTCCTTTCGATTTCGTCAAAGAAGTTCAGGTCAAGAGCGCCGGATATGAAGCGGAGTTCGGCGGCGCGACGGGCGGCGTGATCAACGTCGTGACGCGCTCCGGAACGAACGACTTCCACGGCGAAGCGCGCCTCGAAGTCGGACTCGACAACTTGAACGCGAGCGACCGTCCGGGTCGTCGCTTCGACCGCCTCCGCGCCGCTGCTCCCGTCACCCCGACGGCTGCACAGCTTGCGGCCGGCGTCCAGCCCCGCTCGTTCGTTCCCGAATATTTCACCAACAACGACCGCAAGGATGATTTCCGCGTGATCGCGCCGGCCTTCAACCTCGGCGGCCCGATTCTGAAGAACAAACTGTGGTTCTACAGCAGCTATGCTCCGCAATTCGAGCACACCAACCGCAACATCCGTTTGATCAGCCAAGTCAATCCCGGCGCGACCGTCGGCGGCGTGATTAGCCGGAACGGAAGCATCACGCAGTTGGACAGACGCACCATCGAGTACACGAACAAGTATGACTACTTGATGACGCGTCTCGACTTCAGCCCGTGGCAGAAGTTGAGCATCAACGTGACGGGCATCAACAGCCCGGTCGAGGCTCATGGCCCGACGGCGCTTCAGGCGTTTGAAACGACCAGCGCCACGACCTTCGGCAATCTCCGCTTCCCGTTACAGGGCGGCTACACCCCTTCCAATCAGATTTCCGGCACGGTCAACTACTCGATCACTCCCAATCTGGTCGTGAGTGGACGACTTGGCCGCACCTACCTGAACGACAAGGGAACCAACTACGACGTTCCGACCGGCCCGGTCTACATCATTCAGAGTGCGTGCGCCTTCACGGGATGCCCCGTGGGTTCGACCTCGACCGGCAACCCCGGCCCGATCAGCACCAACTCGCAGACGCTGTTCGACATCACGACGCGTAAGAGCCTCTATCTCGATGCTACTTACACCAAGCGCCTCTTCGGTCAGCAGCATCAGATCAAGGGCGGCTACCAGCGCAACCAGTTGGCTAATAACGTGGACACCGGTCTGGCCGGCGGCCAGATTCAGTTCTTCTACGGCACGCCCGCCCCTGTGACGGGCAGCCCGACGGGAACCTTCGGCTACTACAACACCATCCAGCAGGGAACGAAGGGCAAAGCCCAGAGCAACAATCAGGGCCTCTACATTCAGGATGCGTGGCAGGTTCACCCGCGCGTGACTCTCAATCTCGGCGTCCGCGTCGAGAAAGAGTTCGTGCCCGCCTTCCCGCTCGATGCGACCGGACACCCCGGCCTCGACATCAGCCATCTGGCCGTTGACCCGCTGGCCCCGATTTCGTTCGGTTGGGGTGACAAGATTGCCCCGCGTCTCGGCGCGGCATGGGATGTTTTCGGAACCGGCAAGCTCAAAATCTACGGCAGCTACAGTGTCTTCTACGACACGATGAAGTATGAACTGCCGCGCGGCTCTTTCGGTGGAGACATTCAAATCCAGACCTACCGTGCGCTTGATACGCTCGACTTCCGCAGCATCAGCCTCGCGAACCTGCCCGGACGCGTTCTCTTCCAGCGCGACGAGCGCGTTCCTTCGCTCTTCCGTCAGACGAATGCGGCCGGCAAATCGGTTTCGCCCGTTGATCCCAACCTCCTGCCGATTCGTGAGCACGAGTTCACGATTGGTACGGACTACACGGTTGGCCGCGACATGGTCATCAGCGGTCGTTTCACGCGCAAGCAGCTTGACCGCGCGATTGAAGACATCGGCATTCCTTTCGTCGGCAGTGACGGCACGGTCAACGAAGTGTTCCAGATCGGCAACCCCGGCTTCGGCACGTCAGTGTCCGAGTTCACGGACTTCGGTCTGCCGGCCACTCCCAAAGCCGTGCGCGAGTACACGGGCTTTGAGATTCGCGTTGACAAGCGTTTCTCCAACAACTACTACATCAACGCCTCGTACCTGCGTAGCAAACTCTTCGGAAACTACTCTGGCTTGGCGAGTTCCGACGAGACGGGCCGCAACGCCCCGAACGTCAACCGTTACTTCGACCTCCCGACCATCGCTTATGATGGATTCGGCAACCTGAGCAACGGACGTTTGGCGACCGACCGTCCGAACACCTTCAAAGCGTTCGGCGCGTATCGCTTCAACTATGGTTTCCTTGCCAGACGGATGGAGACGGAACTGGGCTTCTCGCAGTTCCTCTATCAGGGAACACCGATCACCACGGTGGTCAACATCGAAACGGTCGGCACGGTTGACGGCGTCAGCGACTTCGCTCCGTCGTTCGTCAATGGTCGCGGCGATTTGGGTCGCACGCCCGTGTACACCCAGACCGATGCGCTCATCAGGCACAAAGTGTTCTTGACGGAAGGCGTCTCGTTGAACTTCACGTTCAACGTGCTGAACCTCTTCAACGAAGCCAACGTGCTTGATCGCAGCGGCGCTTTGATCCGCACCAACCAGACGGCGGTCACGGCGAGCAACGAGTATAACCGCTCGATTGCCAACGCCGTCTACGAAGCACCGACCTACAATCAGGCAGTCGCGCTCTTCCTTCGCAGCAATGGCGACTACCGGAATCACATCGCCAACTTCGCAGCCAACCAGAACCCGTTCTACAACAAACCGACGACGTTCCAGGGGCCGCGCAATGCACGCTTCAGCGTTGGCGTTCAGTTCTAATTAGCAGATTGAGCTTGGGACAAAATCCCTCGCGCCCGCTCTCCGAAAGGGGGGCGGGCGCTTTTTTTTGGCTTGTGCTTCAACTGTCGGTTGGTAAAGGTGGGTCTGGCCCGCTCGCGGGATAGAGGCAGGACGGGATTGATGAAATCTAAAGGGTTAACGTGGAACAAGGAGGGCTGTTGCGTGAGGCGTCAGCGCAGGAGTTATGAATTTCCCCGCGCGGCTTTCGTCGGGTCGGCAGGCATCACCATCACCACCTGCTGCCCGCCGTTCCTGATTTCAGCCCTTAACCACCATCAATCAGGCTTTTTCGTCTCCGTCGCTTTCCGCCGCAATCGTTGGATGGCTTTCGAGTAGTTCTCTTTTTGTTCCTGCGTCATTTCGGTCGTCCCTAAAGACTTCATGTAGGCTTCGAGCGCGTCGGCGGCTTCATTGTAGCGGGTGTGTTTGCTGTAGAGCGAGGCGAGCATAAAGTAGGCGTCACGCCCGTCCTTGCCGTGATCTTGCGTGACCTTCTTAAACAACTGGATGGCCTCTTCTTCCGTTTTGGCGTTCTTCGCCAGCGCCTTCGCATAGTCCATGCTCGCTTCGACGGACTGCGGATTGAGTTCTACGGCGTGTCGTAGAGCTTCCGTGCCGTCGGCAAGCTGGTTCGATTTCGTCTGCGCGATGCCGAGCGAATAAAATGCGAGCCATCCGTTCTTGTTCACCTCGACCGCATGCTTGAGCAGCGGCAGAGCGTTCTCAAATTCATCACGGTTGACATACGCGGTGCCGAGCAGCACGAGCGCGTCGTAATAATCGGGAAACATCTCAAGCGAGCGCTTCAGCGACGCCGCTCCGGTGTCGAAAGCGTTCTCTTTAAGACTTTGCGCGCCGCGTTGAAACTCCACCTTGGCCGTCTCAGGCACGTCTTGATAAAAGACAATTCTTTTACTTCCGCGCGTCAGACTGCGCGAATCATTGGCCGCGCCGTTTTTCGGCTTTTGGGCGACGAGTTGAAAATTGACGCGGAATATTTCCGCCGCATTGCCCCCACGAAGACCGAACGGTTGCGCTTCGACGCGCTGTGTCTGACGCTGGTAATCCGTTCCGAGAGGATCAACTTCCACGTAGTAGTTGCCGGCTTGCAGCCCTGCGAAACGAAACCGGCCCGACCCGTCAGTGTACGTCTGCTTAATTTCCCCGTAACCGTCGTTTTTCAGAAACACGTGCGCCTCGGAGAGCGGACGGTCACCGGCAATCACGTTTCCTTCGATGACGTTGCGTCCGCTCTGTACGGCGAGGGGCATTGCGAACAACTGCGCGAAAATAATGACGGCGCTAGAGAGAAACGATGCGAACATGGTCTTGATCTCCTGATACCCATCTGCTTATAGACAGCGCGCGACAAGAAGATAAAATCATCCAACTCTCCGGGCGGATGATGAGCGGGAAGAGATTCATCGCGGAAGTTAAGAGCCGCTCCCGCCGAATGAAATATCAGCCTGCACTTGAGACGCCGTTGACTTGAAATTTTACACCGCCGCGCAATGCCGGTAAAGAAATTCCTGTTATACGTGCGCGCGTGCGCTGCGCGAGATTGATATTCTCCTTGCGGCAATGAATGTGCGCGGTGGACAATAGCGGCATGGCAGACCGTGAAATCGCCGACCTTGAAAAGGCGCTCGAACAGATTTGGGAAGTCGCGCGACAATTCGGCCTCGACCCGTTCCCGACGCGTTTTGAAGTCGTCCCCGCCTCGGTGATGTACGAGATCGGCTCTTACGCGCTGCCCGGCAGATACTCGCACTGGACGTTCGGCAAAGCCTATCATCGCATGAAAACGATGTACGACTTCGGGCTGTCGAAGATTTACGAAGTCGTCATCAACACCGATCCGTCCTACGGCTTCCTGCTTGAGACGAACAGTCCCGTCCAGAACAAACTCGTCATGGCGCACGTCCTCGGCCACGTGGATTTCTTCAAGCACAACGCCTACTTCTCAAAGACCAACCGCCGGATGGTTGACTCCGTTTCGACGCACGCGGGGCGGATGAGTGAGTACGAGTTCAAATACGGGCGCAAGACCATCGAGCGTTTCCTCGATTCCGTGCTCTCCATCGAAGAGCACATAGACCCGAACTTCTTCATCCGCCGCGAAGAGCCGCCCGGCGCGGCGAGCGAGCGCGGTCGCAAATCACAGAAACCACCCGGTCGCTACGACGACCTCTGGGACATGAATCGCGACGCCACAGTCCAGCCAAACGACCCCGAAGACGAGCGGCGCGACGGCGGCGGCGACCGCGTGCCCGAAAAAGACCTCGTCTATTACATCATGCGCAACTCGCCCTCGCTCCATGACTGGCAGCGCGACGTGATGTCCATGATCCACGAAGAGATGGAATACTTCGTCCCGCAGATGCAGACCAAGACGATGAATGAGGGTTGGGCGTCGTTCTGGCATTCGCGCATCATGCGCGAGTTGGAACTGACGAACGAGGAGCACATCGAGTTTGCGGATCTGCATTCGGGCGTCGTCTCGCCGCACAAGGGCAGTTTGAATCCTTATTATCTGGGCTACAAAATTTTTGAAGACATCGAGCGACGTTGGAGCAATTCCCCTACGGAGGGACACGAGAAATCGGAGGGGACGGGCCGCGCTAAAATCTTCGAGGTCAGGGAACTCGATAACGACGTTTCGTTCCTGCGCAACTACCTGACGGAAGAGTTATGCGAAGAGTTGGATTTATACGTCTATGAATTAATTGACGAAGAGGAGTGGACGGTCACGGAGAAACGTTGGGAGCGCGTGCGTGACCAACTCGTCGCGAACATGACCAACTTCGGCTTTCCTTACATCGTCGTTGCCGACGGCGACTACGACGGCAACCGCGAACTCTACCTCAAGCACTCATACGAGGGCGCGGAACTCGACTCGGCCTACGCGCGCAAAGTGCTCGAACACGTCCACGCCCTCTGGGGCCGTCCCGTTCATCTCGAAACAATCGTGGACGACGAGCGCGTCGTGATGCGTTACGACGGAGAGGAACACAGGGAAGACTGAAAGGGGAGTCGAGGGCGAAAGGACGAATAAAAGCCGCTCGCTTTTACGCATCCTTCCGCCCACCGGGTTCGTCCCTTAAATCGTCGGGTTCCACGAACTCATCCAGACGGTGCTGACCGATTCTTTACGACCGATTTTATAGACGTTGAGGCTGGTGAGCGGCGGCGAGTACATGTGGAGCGTGACCAAATTCTGGCCGCTGATGTCGGGGTTGCCGAGCAGGTGTATGTCGGGTACGTCCGCGCCCGTGACGTGCCCGCCCGTCCATTCGCGCGAGGTTTGATAGACGAGTCCGCGCGCGTCTTCCAGCGCAAACGTCGTCTCCCACATAACACCTTCGCAGACGCGCACGACGCCGTGCGAGCCGTCGTGATCGTGTATGGGCGTGCGCTGTCCGGGCAGCCAGCAGAGCACGAGCAACTCGATGAACTCGTTGAGAAAAACGCGGTGGCGCGCATACGTGCCCTCCTTGAAGCCGACGAACGGGCGCAAATCTTCCGGCAGCGGCGCGGCCCCGCGCATCCACCCGTTCATCGCCTCAAGCGTCGGCACGTCGCGCAACTTCGACAACGTTTCGACGAGGCCGCCGAGCGTCAGGCATGAAGAGGACGCTTCCGATGATGACTGAACAGGGTCGAGTGTGGACGCGCGTGCGTGCTCGTTCGTGATGGACATAACCCGGCAAACTCCTCAGGGATAAACTCGCGATGGACGTGAAGGGGAACTGTACTGCCGCGATGTTGCATGATATGACAGGTCAGCGTTCATCTCATAGCGCGCGGCGGGCCGACGGCACGAGTCGTCGGCGTCGTCCCCTGACGTTGCGTTGATATTTCTCGCGCGCGGAGGCACGCAGGTCTTTCGTCAAAGATGATGAGTTTCGTCAAAGAGAGTGTGATTCGCGCCGCGCCGGAGCGCGTCTTCGCGTTCCACGAATTGCCCGACGCGCTGGAGCGCCTGACGCCGCCGTGGGAAGCGGCGCGGGTCGTGCAACCC
>JBAVPI010000849.1:0-3616 GCA_049692915.1 Pyrinomonadaceae bacterium | reverse complement strand
GCAGCGGCCTTCGCGCCGTAACCCCCGCCCTCGATGATGACGGCAATCGCCAACTGCGGGTGGTCTAAGGGCGCGATGCAGAGAAACCAACTGTCTATGCGCTTCTCCGGCGAGATAAGAATCTGCTCGTACTCGCGAATCGGATTCCCCTTGCGGTCGCGCTCGATTTTCTTAACGGTCTTCGGCTCGCCGGTCTTCGCGTCATAGACGGGCACGTCTTTTTCAGCCGTGCCGGTCTTCCCGCCAGTGATGATGCCTTGCGCGGTGATGGGTGCGAAGACGCTCGTCGCAGTGCCGGACGGCCCGGCGGTGACGAGTCCCATAATGCGTCGCATCTGCGCGGCGTACTCCGGCGTCGTCGCCTGCGAAAACATCACGGACGGCTGGTCGTATTCGATTCTCGGCTTCATCAGCTTGCCTTCCATGTTGGCGATGGCTGAGGCGGCAAGCGCCATCTGGAAGGGCGTCATCTGTCCGGCGTAGCCTTGCCCGAAGCCTTCGAGCGCGATGTCGTAGGGGCGTATCTTCGGGTCGGTGACAATCGTGGACTCGCGCGGCGCGAGCGCGCGTGCGATTGAAGGCAGGCTGACGTTCCAGAGTTGCGGCTCTTTGCGACCGCGCACGGCATCTTCCGGTGTGTTGTAAGTCCCGATGCCGAGCAGTCGCGCTTCTTCACCGAGACGCTCCGGGCCAAGCTTAACGGCCATCTGCGCGAAATACTGGTTGCACGAAACCTCGTAGGCCGTGTCAATCCCGATGTGACCGTGGACTTCGCCTGTGCCGCCCGAATCCATGATGGCCTTCGCGCCCGGCTGCGCGTAATAACCGCCGCCCGAACAATTGAATTCAGTGTTCTGCATTCCGGCGCGAAAGGCTGCGAGCATGACGATGGTCTTAAAGGTAGAGCCGGGGATGTAGTAAGCGCCGAGCGCGCGATTAACGAGCGGCTTATCGCGGTCGTTGGCCTCCAGCCTGATCCATTCCTCCTGATCCTGTGCCTCCTTCAGACTGTAAGAAGGGTTGCTGTACATCGCCAGCACTTCGCCCGTCTGCGGGTTGATGACGACCGCCGCGCCGTGCCGCCCGCGCAACTGCTCGACCGCCGTCTTTTGCAAGATGCTGTCAATCGTCAAACGCACGTCGAGGTTCGCGGGCTGCTTCACGTCGCGCTCCATCACTACGTCCAAAGCCTCCGGCGCGGCCCCGCTCTGGATGCCGAAGAGAGCGCGTTCAAGACCGGGGTCGCCGCGGTCGGAGCCGAGCAATTGCGCCATCTCTTCATCCATCGGATACTCGCGGACGATTTTGCCGTCAGGGCCGCGCTTGTAGAGTGCGAGCGCGCGGTCGAGGCTGCCCGAACGATCTAAAATCCACCCGCGCAACGTTGACTCGGACAAACGCCGGTTGCGCAAATCCTTATAACTCAATTCCTGAAAACGGTCGTTGGTTTCGCCCGCGTAACGCGCCCAATAGACGTGAAAGCCGAAGACCGTCAGCGCCAGCAGCATGAAGACGAAGCGCAACGCCTGAAGTCCGCGGTTGGTCGAGGTCACGCCCAGACGCTGCCGCACTTCCGGCGGCAAGTCGGCCTGCGCGACTCCGGCAAGCGCCGAACGCCGCCGCGCACGCCGCACAAGCGAAACGATCAGCAGCAGTGCCATCAGCGTCAGCCCGCCCATGTAAATCAGGCTCAACAGCGCCGGTTGTTTTTCGGGAATCGCTTCGAGAAGAATCATCGGAACCTCATCACTTATTAATCGTCAATGGGAGCAAGAGACAGTAGCAATTCACGATTGACGATCTACTGCTTTTTAAACCTGACCTCGACATCGCCGAAGCCGATCACGTCGCCGTCCTCGATGTGCCTCGCCTCGCCGTAAGCGATGCGACGCCCGTTGATGTAAGTGCCGTTGGTCGAGCCTGTGTCGGCGACGAGCAGCGTCCCTTCGCGATTCATCACGAGCGACGCGTGAATTTTCGAGACACTTGGGTGGTCGAGTTGGAGATCGTTATCCGAGACGCGACCGACATTGACGCGCCGTCCCCCGGCGATAAACGAGAGCATCTTTTCCTGCGAACCGCCCGGCAAAGTCGCGCGTGCGTTGATGCGCACCGCAGGCGGAGCCGCAGACTTTGGCGGCAGGGGCGGGCCGCCCTCTTCGACGCGCCGCTTGGCCTCGTCCTCCTCGCGGAGTGTTTCCTCGAACTCGCCGAACGAAGGGTCAACGGCAATGCCGGTGGTGAAAATGTCAACGCTCGTCTCGACCTTGACGGGCGCGAGCGTGCGCAAACGCTGATCGTTAATATAGTCAATGGCCGCCGCGAGCACTTCCGTCTCAAGCTCCTTGATGTATTCCGGCGGGGCTTCGGAGTGCGTGCCCCACTCGATTTTCAACTTCATCAGGTGCGGCGCGATGCGCTGGTTCTTCTCGCCCGCGCGGGCGCGTTCTTCGATCAGTCGCTTCATACGTTCGACGAGTTTGGTGGTCGTGAATCCGCTCTGCGCGTCGGCCTCCCGACCGAGTTTGCGATCCACGACCGAACCCATGCCTTCGAGCACGCGTCGCATCAAACGCTCGACGAGCGCCTCGTCACGCTTCTTACCTATTTCATCACGCTTCTTGCCTGATTCTTTGCTCATACGAAATCGGGGGCAGCCACGTTCAAGTCTCGCGGCGCGCCGAAATTCCGAGCGCCGCGAAAGAATAAGAAAAGGGGAGGGAATCGAAAATGCTTCAGTAGTAGTGCTGACGGCATTCTAGCCGAAATCCGTCGCCGGTGAGAAGCGGCAAGCATGTTGGGGGCGAATCGTTCGGACTATGCGGACGAAATGGGCGAAACGAGTGAAGCGCGGATTAGTAAAACCCTCTCTCACGGATTAGCGAAATCCTCTCTGCCGCGCCGCTTCATAAAGAACGACGGAGAGAGCGACGGCTGCGTTGAGACTCTCGACCGGTTCGCGCATCGGAATACTCACGCAGTCGTTTGCGACGGCGATCTCAGAAGGCTCAAGCCCGCTCGCTTCCGAACCGACGATGACGGCACGCGGGAGCGTCCAGTCTAATTCCGTGTGGATCAAACTTGAGCGCGCCGCCGTGCAGACGGTCTTGATTCCGCGTGCCGAACACCATCCGACAATTTCATCGAACTGCGCTCCTGTCCAGAGCGGCAGACGAAAGGCAGACCCCATCGAGCCGCGCAGCGCTTTGGGCGAGAAGAGGTCGGTCGAGCCTTGCGTGGAGATGGCGGCGGTCGCGCCCGCTGCTTCCGCCACGCGCAGCATCGCGCCCGCGTTGGAAGGGTTGCCGACCCGGTGCATGATGACGAGCAAGGGAGTGCCGACGCTTCGCTCGATTAACTTCTGACCGTCTTCGGGTCGCCGTGCGAGGATGACGATGCCCTGCGCATGTTTCGTGTCCGAGACGGATTCGAGCACGGCGTCGCTGACGAAGGCGATTTTTTCGACGAGCATCCGCAGGCTCGCGAGAAGACGGGAAACGCGTGTGTCATCTCTCAGCGTTTCCGCGCACAAGACCGACTCGATCTGCAAAGCGGCGCGCACTGCTTCTTCACAAAGCCTGACGCCTTCGACGAAGACGAGTTCCCTGTGCTTCCC
>JBAVPI010000848.1:0-4650 GCA_049692915.1 Pyrinomonadaceae bacterium | reverse complement strand
GCGCGCTCGTCGGCGCGGGGATTCCGGAGCACCGCGCCAAGGTCTATGACGCTTCGTTGCGCGCAGGCGGCATCCTCATCGGCATCGAGACGAAGACGGATGAAGAGGCGGACAAGGTTGAAAAGTTGCTCGGCGACCTCGGCGCGGATTACATCAGGCAGGAGTAACGTCGCACTACGCCGGAGGCTGTAGAGTCGTGCCGCGTTGACGTATCGTGGAGCGACTTTTGGTCAGGCTTCAAGTCGCACGAAAAATTGGCCGGTGCTTGCGTAGATGACGACAAGCACCGGCCATAAATTTTGTGTTGAGCGTGCGCGACGATTACTTGCTGATGGCGTCGCCGATGTCTTCGATGGTCTCTCCGACCTTGCGCTTGGCAGTGCCGAAGCCTTCCTGTACCTTGCCGCCCGCGCGATCAGCCTCGCCTTCGGATTCCATCTCGCGGTCGCCGATGGCGCTTCCGACATTTTCCTTCACCGCGCCCTTCGCCTGATCGAATTTTCCCTCGACCTCATCATTATTTGGCAATCCCATGAGTTACATCCTCCTTTTCTAAGTGAGCCGTTGATAAACGATAGACGGCGCTTCTGATATGTAGCCGTCATGCCTGTTTCAGCGTGATTAACGGCAAGCTTCGTGCCAGCGCGCGTAGGAACTCGAAGAAGGATTGCCGCGATGAAAAGCCATATTTTCAGAGCGCAAGATGACATTTGAGGGAGAGTTCGAGAAAGGTTAAGCACGGGGACGCAGGGCCGTGTCTTTTCGGTACATCGGCATGATTGAGGTTGTAGCGAAATACTTCTACGGAGAGAGATGCCGGAATCGTGCAGAGTTCAAAAAAGCAACGGGCGTGCTTTCCGTAAAAGGAAGCACGCCCGCTGTTCTTGCGTCGTTGACTTACGCAGTTCTTAGAACTGGAAGCGAACGGACAACTGTATCTGACGCGGCGTAAAGATCGTCGTGTTGTTGATCGAGGTCGCCGTCAGGAACGGCTGAACACGGTCGGGTGTCGTGTTGGAAGTCAGCGTGTTATTCGCTGCGTTGAAGCTGAAAAGAGAGTCCGCGATGCCCGTGACGTTCGAGTGATTGAAGAGGTTGAAAGCCTCCGCCAGCACTTCAAAATTCATCGCCTCTTTGATGTGGAAGCGACGCGAGACGCGCAGGTCAACCGTCGCCGTGCCCGGTCTGTCGGCGCTGCCACGCGGGACGAAGAATGTACGCTGCGGGCCACCCGATCCGAGCAGACCGCTGGAGACTCCACCCGTCGGGCTGGCCGAGATAAAGCCGGTCACGGGCCTGCCGGAAGAGATGTTGACGATGGGCGCGATCTGGAAGCCGTTGAAGATGGCGCGACCCGCCGCGGAGTTTTCCAGACCGAACGTTTTACCGATTGCCCAGACCGCACTCGCCACAAAGTGATGACGAATGTCGAGGTCTGATCTTCCTTCGTCAATGCTCCGGTCAAAGGGATTCGTGACGGTCGGGAAACTCGGCGCGAACGTGCCGGAACGCTGCCCTTGGTCAGTCGCCTTTGCGTAGGTGTAGCTGGCCTGAAACTGTAGTCCGTCAGTCAGACGCCGGTTGGCCTGAAGCACGAGCGCATTGTAGGTAGAACGCGACGTGCTTTGAACTTCGAGAATCTGTCCGAAGTTGGAAATCGGGCGACCGAACACGCCGGTGGGCGCGCCCGCGACGCCGACGGGATTGCCGAAGAACGGGGTGGTGAATGACTGTCCGTCGAACTCGCCGCCGACCACCGTGAACGTTCTCGTCGTGGACGGGATCGGCAGGTTCAGGTCAACGAACTGCGGCAGATTCCTGCCGCGGCTGAACAGGTAAGAGATAGAAACGACCATGTTGCGGGCGATTTGCCGCTCAAGGATGATGTCGCCCTCGTGAACCTTCGGGTTCTGCAAGTCAGGCGACAAGACGACGATACCGACCGAACGGGAGGGCGCGCTCGCCAGCGCATTCGGGTAGGTCGGAGTCGGGATAATCACGTTGTTGGCGTCGCGGAGCACGGTGGCCGGCGTGATGCCTGAAATCGTGAGCTGCGCGCCGGGAACACCCGTGTTGACGAGCGGGCTTGCAAGGAACGTGTTAGGCACGCGCCCGTAGTAGATGCCGTAGCCGCCGCGCAGTGAAGTTTTGCTGTCACCGAAGACATCGAGAGCGAAGCCGACGCGCGGCCCGAAATTGTTTTTGTCGCGCGTAAAGTTCGTCGTCTGCCCGATGATGGCATTCGCCTGATCCTGCGTGTAGCGATTCTGGCCGGTGGCGAGTGTGGCCGCCGTCGTGTTGGGAAACTGCGGGTCGGCAAAGCCCTGATAGTCGTAGCGCAGTCCGAGGTTGAGCGTGAGCCGCGACGTGACGCGCCAGTCGTCCTGAACGAAGAGCGCATAGTCAGGGGTCGAAAGCTGGTAAGCGGCCAGACCGAAGGCCTGTGAATAGCTGCTGTAACGCTTGCCTGCCGGGTTGGCGATGTCGCTCAACAGGTCGGTGACGTTATTGTAGGAGTACGAACCCGTTCCCGTGAACAGATTGTCAATCTTGTCGCGGCTGAACTTGGCATCGCCGCCGAACCTCAGCGTGTGATTGCCGCGCGTGACGGTGACGGTATCGGCGGGCTGAATGGTACGCTCGTCGGGGAACGCGTTGCGCTGGAAGAAAGTGCCGAAGCCGAACTGGAATCCGCCGGTAAAGCTGGTTGACGGAAGATTACCGTTGATGAGCGTGGTCGCGCGCGAGGCGAGGGCTGCTTCGCCCGCCGTCAGGTCGCCGATGAACGCACGCGCGTTTTCGCGCCCGACTTGAAAGCGAAACTCGTTTAAGACCGTCGGCGTGATGGTCGAGTTCAGGCGCGCATAGAACGTGTCAATGTCAACAAAGTCGTTGCCGAAGCTGGCGACTCCGATGTTGACGACGCTCGGCGTCTGAAAGCCGTTCGGCGCTCTGCCGCGCACGGAGTTGTAGGAGACCGAGAGCGTGTTGTTCGAGTTGATGTTCCAGTCAATCTTCGGGAAGAAGATGCGCTGATCCTGTTTGCGCGGAACCTGACCCGTCAAGCTGGTCAGGAACGCGAGGCCGGAATCGGTCTGCGCCTGCGTGATGTTGCGGCAGCGAAGAACCTGTCCGGGCGTAAGTCCCGATGCGCTGCAGTTGGCCGGAAGCGTGGCGGCAACGGTGATCGGGTTCAAGACCGCCGGATTGCTCGCCGTCGCGACGCCGGGGAAGTTACGTTTCTGTTGGTCGTAGGTGAAGAAGAAGAATAGTTTGTCTTTGGAAATGGGGCCGCCGATAGCGCCGCCGAATTGCTGGCGCAGGTCTTTCGGCTTAATCGCGATATTGCCCGGCAGGACGGCTGAAGGGTTGCGCGCCGCCAATCTTTGACTACGGTTGTAGTAAAAAACCTCGCCGTGAAAATCGTTCGTGCCGCTCTTGGTGACGGTGTTGATAACGCCGCCCGCCGCGCGCCCGTACTCGGCGGAGTAGTTCGAGGTGTTGACCTGAAATTCGCGCACCGCCGACTGGCTGAAGCTGTACTGGATGCGCGTGCGCCCGCGCTCCTCGGAAAAGAAGGAGTTGTTGTTGTCTGTTCCATCGAGCGTGCTGTTATTCAGAAGCGCCGAAAGACCACGAAAGCTATTCAAACCAAAGTCGCCATCGGGGTTGACGCCGGGCGTCAGACGCACAAAGTCGGAAGCGCGTCGGCCATTGATCGGAAGCTCATTGATGGATGTCTGGTTGATGTTGCTCGCAAAGTCTTGCTGAGACGTATTGATGACGGGAGCTTCGCTCGTGACCTGAACGGTTTCGGTAGCGCCTGTTAACGAAAGGGTGATTTCAATCGGCGTGACGCGGCCAACTTCAACGACCACGTGCTGCTGTGTGAATGTCGAGAATCCGCTCGTGTTGATCGTGACGGTGTAGTTGGCGGGGTCTAACTGCACGATGCGAAAACGCCCTTCATCGTCTGAAGTGCCGGTGGTCTCTTTGTTGGTTGCTTCACTGCGAACGGTCACGGAGGCATTCTGAATGACCGCGCCTTGCGGGTCTTTGATAATGCCGCCGATAGCGCCGTTGGTCGTGGATTGCGCGAAAGACGACGCGCACATGCCGACGAGCATGAAGAGCGCGGCTAGAGGGAGGCGTAAAAACTTACTCATGGAGCAGACTCCTTAAAATCTGAATTCGAGAATTGAAAATCGAGAGTTTTCCCAGCGCCCGAAGCGTGGTCAACCTTGAAGTGCGATGATGGCGAATGCGCGCGGCGCGGTTTCCCGGAACGAGGGCGAATCTGTTTCGGCCTGAGCATATTTGGGGGAATCCGTTTCGGAGCGCAGCCTGATATGGCTCGTCTTGACTGACAGCGGGACAGAGAGACGCCATGTTTCTCCTGCCCTTAAACTTCGATTGTACCTTAGATGGTCGGTAAATGACGGCGAAGTTCAAACTCAAACTTATACCATATAGGGAGATGTTTTCGCGAGTCTTACGACAGCGTAAACGGGAAGTTAAATACTATATTTCGGCAGCAGGCGCAAGGATAAAAAGAGAACACCACGGAACTATTTCCGGGGCAGACCAAAGAGGCGCGCAGTCCCCGCTCTTTGACCCGGCGAAGGGGCCGCGCAAATCGAATGACGAGTT
>JBAVPI010000847.1:0-4934 GCA_049692915.1 Pyrinomonadaceae bacterium | reverse complement strand
GCCGCGGACGGGCACGATGCAGGGCGCAGTCAGCGCGGCTGCCGTGCAGGTCACGGGATCGTTGCTCGTCACCGTGATGTCCGGCGAAGTGATCGCGCGGAGGTCGGCGAAGCCAGCGGGAGCCGGGAACGTCGTCACGTCAACGATGCGGAAGCGCAAGCGCGTCACGGGGCTGCCCGTGAAGTTCGTCACCCTCCTGCGGAACGAGAGCGTCCCGAAGGTGGAGGTGGCGGCGGGGCCAGCCGTCAAATCTCTAACGCGGTTCGGCGACGAGTTGACGCCGAGGGTCGTATCAACGAACGCCACCTGAATCGAGGCGTTGCGGTCGAGCGGCGAGTCGAGGTTCTTCGGGCCGGGTGCGCCGAGACGCTGGATGCCCGCGGTCGGCGACGTGCCGTTGATGTCAACGAAGACGAAATCGTTTTCGTTGGCACCGCTGTCCTTCGGCTGTCCACCGGAGCCGGGGCTGCAACCGAGCGCTGAGCCGTAGGTCGGCACGTTGCTAGGGCAGACGGTGCGATAGAAAGCGAAGTTGGTGGTCGGTTGCGTCGTCATCGCGGGAATGCCGTTGCCTTCCTTGAAGACGCCTGCGGGAACGCCGGAGAAGCCAACCGAGTCGAGACGGTTCGCCGCGTTGAAGTTCGCCGCCGTTGACGTTTTGAAGAGAGCGAGGCCGCCGTTGTCGGCGAGGTCGAAAGACCAGCCGGTGTCGCTGTCGGCAGTGCGAACAAACGGCGCAGTCAGAGCCGTCTTGCCGGGGTAGGTGTTGAGACTGTAAGTGAGCGTCGGGGCGGTCGCGCCGTCCGGGTTGTCAACTATCAGGAAATGGCCCTTCGCGGGAATCACCGTGCCGTTCGGGACGACGGCGACGCCGGAAACGACCCCTGCCGTCGTGCTGTAGGCGAGCGCCCAGCCGTCGGAGTTATCCGTCGTGTTGACGATGACGGGCGTGGTGCCCGGATTGAAGAGTTCGACGTATTCGTCGCGCACGCCCTGCGGCCCGCGCAGGCGGAACTCGTTGATGATGAGAGTGCCCGCGAGCGAAGGCGCGGCGGTCGTCGGCTTGACGTTGGCCCACCACGTCTCCCAGTTACCGGCGAGGCCGATGCCGAAGTCGCGGACGGTTCCGGCGTACTCTTGTACTGTCCAGAAGTCGGTGTCGTTGACGGGATCGGTCTGCGCCGCGCTGTAGTCGCCCCAGCGGTTCTGGCGTCCGGTACCTGAGCCAGCGCCGATGTTGTAGTTGGCTTGGCCGGGACGGTAGATCGCGGGGTCGCGCATGGTGTTGATCGGGTCGGCGGAGAGGCGCATCGAGTAAGCCGAGTTCGGATAGGTCAGATTCGAGAACTGCGTGAAGCCGATCAGCACGTCGTTATTCTGATTGACGCTGATGTTCGGGTACGCGTAGAACTGCCCCTTTTGCAAAGCGGTCGAGTTACAGGTCGGGTCAGTCCGGGTTCCGGCTGCGCCATCGTGACAGTTGTCGGCGGTCGGGTCTTCGATACGCGCGCGCTGGAGGACGGACGCAGGGTTTGAAGTGCCTGTCTCCAGTGTCGGGTTAATCTGCCACCACTGGACGGCGCTATGCGTGTCGGGGTTGGCTACCCCGCCGACCGCCACACCAGCCGGGGTCGGCGTCTGCGCGAGCATGACTGTGTGTGCCGTCCAGAGCGATCCGGCGCGGAGCACGGCGTTCTGGATGCGCGAATCGTTAGCCATGATGCGCGTACCGGAGGTCAGGTTAGCGCTCTGTTGACGTTGCGGCACGTAGCCGCCGGTCGTGCCGATGCGCGCGGCGTCGAAGCGCCACGACAACGCAGACTGCGGGAACAGCGTGGCGACCGTCAGGATCGGGGCCGAGGCCGTCCCCGTAAACTTGCTCATGCGGAGTTGGGCGGCGGTCGAATCCCAATCCTCGATGAGATACTCGGTGTTGGTCGTGTTGTCTTCGGTGACGGCCGGGGCCATCGTGAAGCCGCAGCCGAGTTCGGTCTCCTGTGTGGCGCTCGCCAGACAGGTCGCAAAGGTTCCCTCGAAAAGCGGGACGGTGCCCACCGTGTTGGCATAAGCAGCGGCCTTGTCGAAGACGAAGATTTGCTGGCCGTAGTAGTTCGTAAAGGCCGTGCCGCTGTAATTAAAAGTGTTCTCGTCTATGACGATCCAGTTCTTGTTGAACCCGACGGAAGGATAGTCAATCGCGTGGCCTGCGCTGGCGGTGGCCGTCGGGTCGGAGGCGACTGTGAAACGATTCCACGTCCCCGTAGGATCGGCGGTCTGCGTCACGGCGAGGCCCGCGCCTGAGTTAATTCCGGGGCCGTTGAGCGACGAGACAAGGATGAAGCGGCTGTTGAAGCGGTCGAAGTAAACCTTCGTGTCGAAGGCGGAAGTGACGGCCACGCCTTTGACTGTCGAACCGGCCCAGAAACTGTTGATCGTCACGCGCGAAAGCTCGACGCCCTCGCGGGTCTGGATGCGCATGCGGTCGTTGGTCACAGTCACGACATGAGTCGTGCCGACCGCACCGTGCGTGTCGGGCGGGATGCTCGTGCTTGACAGGAACTCGCCCTTAAACCCTTTGGTCGGCCCCGCTGAAGGCCCGGTCGCCGAAGGAGGAGGTGCGTCCTCGCTCACCACGGTGGCGACTCCAACCGGCTGTGTCCCGTCGAGTAGAATCGGGACGGGGCGGTGCTCCGGGCGGTCGCCCTTGGGCGCGTTAATGGATCGAATCTCGGCGGGGCCGCGCTTCTTCGGCGCGAGCGCTTCCTGCCGCGCAGCCTCTCTGACGTTGAGCGGCGTGGCGGTCTCGACCTGCCGGTTGGTCGGCGTGAAGACGGCTCCACCGGCTCCGACGCTGCCGCGCGACGGCGGCGTGACGGGCGGTAAATCCTCTTGCACGCGAATCATTTTTCCGCGCGTCTGGGTGTTTCCGCGCGTCTGCGCGAGAGCAACATTAAGCGAGCCGAAACCGAGGCTCGGAAGCACGAGCAAGGCGCTCAACGTAAATCGAATCACGTTGGGCGCAGAGGCGAAACTTGGGGCAATGTGTTTTGTAGTTCTCATCTAAAATTCTCCGCTTGACGGGATGATCGTGACGGCAAAGACGCGCACGGGCGTTTGACGCAAAGTGGGCCTCAGAGAAAGCATCATGCGACGGCTCACAGGCCGGACGCGCGATGCCCTGATGACGAAAGCGAAAGAGCTTGAATTACTGTTCTGATGCTGCGGTGGCTGATGGCGCGCGTCGGATCGCGCTCTGCCGGTACGTCGGGCGAATTAAAGTCGGGATGGGCGCAACCGGGAATGACTAATATAGTGCGCGCCCCCTTCGATAATACGGAGCAAGATAGTACCTGAAATACGGAAGTCTCGCAAGCAAGTTGGCCTACCACGCGCCGGAATTTTCGCGTCGCGCGGGACGTAGCGAGAGACGCCCCGCGCCCCGTCGCCGACCCGGCGCAAAGGTTGAACGCTCGCCGCTCTATTCTTCCATCAACGGCTCTTCATATCTTCCGTCAACTCTTCCGTCAACGGCACTTCATTCTTCCGTCAACGGCACACGTTGAGCAGCACCGCCAACTTGTTGGAGACGGAATCCGCCGCCGCCACGTCGAGGAGACCGTCGCGGTTGAAGTCGCCGAGGGCGACGCCGCGCAACCTCTTGCCCGCCGCGACTTTCGGCAGGGCTTGATACGTGCCTTTCCCGTCGCCCAGCAAGATCGTCACATCGCCGGAGGCCGCGTCCGTCACGGCCAGATCAACGTGGCCGTCGCCGTTCAAGTCACCCGCGGCCAGTCCGTAGGGTTGCAGTCCGGTGGCGAAACTCCGCGCGCCGCCGAAGCCGCCGCGCCCGTCGCCGCGCAGTCTCGACAAACTGCGCGAGCCGTAGTCGGTCGTCAGCAAATCGTCGTGCCCGTCGCCGTCGAAGTCGCCGAGGGCGAGCGTGGTCGGCGTCAGCCCGACGATGTAATTCGCGGGCGCAGAGAAGCCGCCGCGCCCGTCGCCGACGATAACGGACACGTCGCTCGAATGGTGGTTGGCGGTCGCCAGATCAACGTGGCCGTCGTGGTTGAGGTCGGCGGCGACGAGCCAGAAGGGACGCCCGCCGACCGGATAATTCCGGTGCGTGGCGAAAGCGCCGGAGCCGTCGCCGGGAAAGATTGAGACGGTGTTGGGCGTGTCGTTGGCCGTCGCCAGATCAACATGGCCGTCGCCGTTGAAATCCGCGGCGACGATGGCGCGCACAGTCTTCTCGCTTGGAAACTGCGCGGGCTTGCCGAAGCCACCGCGCCCGTCGCCGAGCAGCACAGAGACGTTAACCTGTTTCGGGTTGACGGTCGCCACGTCCAGATGGCCGTCTTTGTTGAAGTCGCCCGTCGCGAGCGCCAGAGACTCTCCCCCGGCGTCAAACTTCGAAGGCTTGCCGAACTTGCCCTTGCCGTCGCCCATCATCACGGCCACGCTTTTACCGACGGTGAAGAGGAGATCGCTTTTGCCGTCGCCGTTGAGGTCGCCGACCGCGATAAACGATGCGCCGTCGAGTTCGTAACTATCGGGCGCACCGAAATTACCCTTGCCGTCCCCGCGCAGGATGGACGGGCCGTTGCTGTTCGCCACCGCCAAATCTTCGTTGCCGTCCGCGTCGAAGTCGGCGACGACGACGAAGACGGAGATGGCCTCCACGCCCGGCAGAGAAATCATGGACGACTGCGTCGGCTCGCCTGCGGCGTTCGAGAGCATGATCGAGACGGCGGCTTTCAATCCGTCCACGACGACGAGATCGGCGCGCCCGTCCCTGTTGAAATCGCCCTTCGCACCGTTCAACGGCGCTAACTCGGAAGCGATGTCGCGCGCGGCTGCCGGAACGCCGCGCCCGTCGCCGGGGATGAGCGATAAATTGTTCGATCCGAAATTCGCCACGATGAGGTCGTGCTGTT
>JBAVPI010000846.1:0-2346 GCA_049692915.1 Pyrinomonadaceae bacterium | reverse complement strand
AGGGTGTGCGCGCCGTCGTCGAGCGCGCACTCGCCGAGCGACACATCGAGATTCACACGGGGACGCGCGTGGTTGAAGTGAAGCCGGACGGCATCGTCTTCGAGCATAACGGCGAGCGGCGCGAAGAGCGTGCGGCGGGCGTCGTCTGGACGGCGGGCGTGCGCGTCAACCCTCTGGTGGAAAGCCTCAACGCGGAGAAAGACCGGCGCGGACTGCTCGTCATCGAACCGACGCTCCAACTGCGCGGGCACAAAGAGGTCTTCGCGCTCGGCGACATCGCGGACTTTCCCGACGTGCCTCCGAGTCTCGCGGGCACGGCCCAACTCGCCTTCCAGCAATCGAGCGTCGTCGCCTCGAACATCCAAGCGCTCATAGACGGCAGCGTTGCGAGCGCCGGACACTTTCAGGAACTCGGCGAAGCGGTCAGCCTCGGCACGGAAGACGCCGCCGTGCTCGCCGCCGGTCAGGTCGTCGGCGGCCAGATTGCGCGTCAGGCCCGCTTCGCGCTCTACACCACACGCCTCCCAACGTGGCAGCACCGCCTCCGCGTCGGCGCAAGCTGGTTCTTCGGCGGCAAATCCCCGCGCCCGCTCGGACTGTGAGACGCCCGGACAGCCGGTTTACTCCGAAATCGTCTTCGTCATCACGCAACAACTCTCTTGACACCGGCGGACTTCGGCGATATTTTGTCTGCGCTCTCAACGAACGCGCCTTTCACACGGCTTCGACCACGTTCTGCCTTAACCGCTGAATCCGCGCGTTTCCATACCCGAACGGCTCAACAAGCTTTAGCGCGAGGGTCATTGGCTTAATCTCACTCCGCTCCGGCTGGTCGTTCATCAACGCTCACGAAAAGTGTGCTCACCTCGGCCACTTAACCCGCCATCAAGGAGACCCTATGAATAACCGCTTCACCGTCCTCATCAATCACCCGACCCACACCACGACAGATTCGACGCCGGGCAAGTCCCGACGGACGTGGATGCGGACGCTGCTTCTCTTCTCGTGCGTTTGGTTAATGCTCTTCGCAACCACTGTGCACGCGCAGCAGGAGCACATCCCACGCGTCCCCTCCGCCACCGCACCGGGTTCACCTTCGATTCCCGCCAACCAGTCCGACAAATCGGTCTTACCCAGCCGACGCTACGACATCAACTTCGACCCCGTCGGCATCGCATACAAACTCGAAGCCCTAGGGCCTGATGGGGCGCGTGGCTTGGCCCCGAATCAGATCGGCGTCAGACGTGCTCTTGAACTTTCACCGAACGAGGTCGCGAGACAGTTTACAAACCCCGACGGCACGGTTGTAAGGGTGCTGGCTCTGACCTCGCCGGGCGCACGCGGACTGCGCCTGCATTTCGAGGAATTTGATCTCTCCGAGGGTGATGAGGTCTATGTTTACGGCACTGAAGACGATTACGTGGCAGGCCCTTACCGTGGGCGCGGCCCTCAGGCCAGCAACGACTTCTGGACGGGCACTATCGCGGGCGAGACGGTCGTTATCGAGTATCACACGAAGGGCAGCGGCTTCTCCTTCCGCATCCCTGAGTTATCGCACATCTTCGCCACCGCCAGCCAGCCGGAGGATGCCCCTTTGCCGCTTGCTCCACTCGCCTGCGAAGTGGACGCGTCCTGTTCGGGTGAGGTTGAGAAGAGCGCCGTCGCCAGAATGGTTTACGTCAATAACGGCGGGTCGTTCGTCTGCACCGGCACGCTCATGAACACGACGAACGGGAGTTTCATCCCTTACTTTCTGACGGCGAACCATTGCATCTCGACACAGGCATCCGCGAGCACGCTTGAGACGTACTGGTTCTACCAGACAACCTCTTGCAATTCCGGCATCCTGAGGTCGGGCATCGTCCACCTGACATCGGGCGCGCAACTGCTGACTACGAGCCAGAGCGCGGACGCCACGCTCCTCCAACTCTTCGACAACGCGCCCGCGGGTGCTTTGTTCTCCGGCTGGGATGCCAACGAGCGACCCGTCAATGAAGTTGTCTTCGGCCTCCACCATCCGGGTGGCGGGCTTCCGCCGAGCACGGACTCTTATCTGCGGAGGGCGGGCGGCAGCATCACCAACTCAAACTCTTCGTGTTCGGCTTCTGGACTGGTCGGCGGGTACTTCGTTACTTGGACTAGCGGCTTGACGGAGCCGGGATCGAGCGGTTCGGGTCTCTGGTACACGAGCGGCGCAAACCATTTTCTGATCGGCACGTTGAGTTGCGGCCCGGCGAACCCCGATTGCGTCACTACCTTCAGCCTCTACGGTAAGTTCTCCAACTTCTTCCCGCTGGCTCAAAGCTTTCTAGCCCCGCCGACGCCCGCCGGGCTGCAATATTACCC
>JBAVPI010000845.1:0-4045 GCA_049692915.1 Pyrinomonadaceae bacterium | reverse complement strand
GTTCTGCGGCGCGATGAAGATTATGCGCCCGACGATCTCATCGAACTGCTGCGCGCATCCGGCTACGTGCGCGAAGACCCCGTGGGCGCAATCGGCGAATACAGTCTGCGCGGCGGCATCCTCGACGTGTGGCCGCCGGGCACGGACACGCCCCTGCGCATCGAGTTCTTCGGCGATACGGTTGATTCCATTCGCAAGTTCGATCCCGAAACGCAACTCTCCGTCGGGCAGTTGCAGGCCGCAGAGATCGTCCCGATGCGCGAGTTGATCGTCGGGCGCGACGATTTTCGTTTGTGGGCCGAGGCCGCACGCGAGCGTTGGGGCGATGATGAGACGCGCGCGCGTGCGCTCAAAGACCGCACCGTGCACGCCGACGAGGGCGAGACTTTCGCGGGCTGGGAGTGGATGATTCCGCTCGTGCTGCGGGCGGACACGACCGCCTTCGATTACCTCGCGGACGTGGTGCTCGTCGTGGACGAGCCGGGCGGCGTCGAGCAACATTTGAGCACGACTTACGAAACGCTCGCGGCCCGCTTCGCTGAAAACGAAGCGGCGGGCGACATCGGACTCGCGCCGGAAGAGTTGTATCTGACGGCGGAAGAACTGCGCGCGAAACTGGCCGGGGCCGCGCGCGTCGAATTTCGCGCGCTCGGTCGCACGGCGGCAATCGTGGATGAAAGGTTCGCCGGAGAAGCCGAACAGCCCGTCGCGAAGATCGGTCGCGCACGACGCACAGTACCGCAGCCGCTCTTTCTTTTTCCGGCAATCGAGCGCGCGCCGGAAATCGAATGGCGCTCGCTCCCCGTCAGGCGCTATCACGGGCGCGTCCCCGACCTCGCGGCGGACGTGCGACGAAGAGCGAGCGAGACGCACGCCTCGACGCTGTTCGTGATGCCGAGCGCGGGCGTGGCGGAGCGTGTCGGCGAGATACTTTCCGACTACAACGTGACGGCGCGCGTCGTCGCTATGGGCGAGGGCGGCGCGACGGTTGAAGACTTCCCCGTCATCGTCACGACGGGCCGACTCTCCGGCGGCTTCGAGTTGCCGGGCGCGGAGTTGTTCGTCCACGTCGAGACGGATTTGTTCGACGAAGCGAGCGATTCGACCTTCGAGCGCCGCGCGCCGGGAGCGTCGTCCGCAGCCGCCGCCGGTGGCACGACGGGCAAGCGTCGCAGGTCGAAGACGGCGGCGTTCCTCTCGGACTTTCGCGATCTCAAGGTGGACGATTTCGTCGTCCACATAGACCACGGCATCGCGCGCTTCGGCGGGTTGCAGACCTTAGACCTCGGCGGGCGCAAGAGCGAGTTCATGCTGCTCTTCTACGCCGAAGACTCGAAGCTTTACGTGCCCGTGGAACGCCTCGATCTCGTGCAGCGTTATTCGAGCGCCGAAGGCCACACGCCCGTGCTCGACCGTCTGGGCGGCATCGGTTGGCAGAAGACGAAGGCCAAGGCCAAGCGCGCCATGCGCGACATGGCGGACGAGTTGTTGCGCCTCTACGCCGAACGCAAACTCGTGCAGGGTTACGCCTTCGCCGCCGACAGCCCTTGGCAACGCGAGTTTGAAGATGCCTTCGAGTACACACCGACGCCGGATCAGGAGACGGCGATTGAAGACTTGAAGCGCGACATGGAAGGCATCACGCCGATGGACAGGCTGCTGTGCGGCGACGTGGGCTACGGCAAGACGGAAGTGGCGATGCGCGCCGCCTTCAAGGCCGTGATGGACTCGAAGCAGGCCGCCGTGCTCGCGCCGACGACCGTGCTCGCCTATCAACACTTCGAGACGTTTCGCTCGCGCTTCGCGGCCTTCCCCGTAACCATCGAGTTGCTCTCGCGCTTTCGCTCGACAAAGGAACAGAAGGAGGTCGTCAAACGCGTCGAAGCGGGCGACGTGGACATCATCATCGGCACGCACCGAATCTTGTCGAAAGACATCGCGTTCCGCGACCTCGGTCTCGTCGTCGTTGACGAAGAACAACGCTTCGGCGTCGCGCACAAGGAACGGCTCAAGCAGTTGAAGAAACGCGTGGACGTGTTGACGCTCTCGGCGACGCCGATCCCGCGCACGCTCAACATGTCTCTGATGGGGCTGCGCGATATGTCCGTCATCGAGACGCCGCCGCGCGACCGCCTCGCCATCCAGACGCAGGTCGTGCAGTTCTCGGAATCCGTCATCAAGTCGGCGATTGAATTGGAGATCGGTCGCGGCGGGCAGGTCTTTTTCATTCACAACCGGGTCGAGACGATTGACACCGTCGCCGCGCTCGTTCAAAGGCTTGTGCCGGGGGCGCGCGTGACGGTGGCGCACGGGCAGATGAACGAGAAAGAGATGGAGACGGTGATGCTCGATTTCGTCGCATACAAGGCCGACGTGCTGGTCGCGACGACGATCATCGAGAACGGCATAGACATCCCGCGCGCCAACACCATCATCATAAACCGTGCCGATAATTACGGCCTGTCGCAACTCTACCAGTTGCGCGGTCGCGTGGGTCGCTCGAACCGCCGCGCATACGCCTACTTATTGATTCCTTCCGAGGCCGAACTGACGGCGATTGCCCGCCGCCGTCTCGCCGCCATCAGGGAATTTTCGGACTTGGGCGCGGGCTTTCGCGTCGCAGCGCTCGATCTGGAACTGCGCGGGGCGGGAAACCTGCTCGGCGGGCAGCAATCGGGCCACATGGACGCGCTCGGCTTCGATCTTTACACGCAGATGCTTGAGCGCACCGTCGCGGAATTGCGCGGCGAGGACGTTGAAGACGATGCTTCCGTCTCGATCAACCTCGGCGCGGACGTGGCGATTCCAGACGATTACATCTCTGACATGGGCCAGCGCCTGCGGACGTATAAACGCATCGCTTCGACACGCGACGACGAGACGCTGGAACAGATTCGGCATGAGACGGAAGACCGCTACGGGCGTCTGCCCGAACCGGTCGAGAGACTTTTCGAGTACGCGCGTCTGCGCCGGACGGCGGAAGCGATGGGCGTCATCTCGATTGACAGGACGCCGACAGGACTGGCCGTCAAGTTGAGAGAGTCGGCGCGCGTTGCGCCGGACAAGTTGCTGGCGCTCGTCGGCAAGGGCGACGGGGTGACGTTTAGTCCGGCGGGCGTCCTGCGCGTCGAGGCGAGCGGAGAAGAAGGGGCGGGCGAGGAATTGATCGGGACGGCGCATCGCGTGTTGCTGGAAATTCGCGCCGAAGGGTAGAATACGCGCCCGTTCGTCGCACGCGGACACGCGAGGGCTGTAAGAGTTGGCACGCGACATCCGTTCAAACACCAGACAGCTTATCAAGCCGACTTTTAATGGAAACGTTCGTGCCGGAAGGCCTTTGCGCCCGAAGGCTTTTTCTGAGGAGTAAATCTGTGAAGTACAAAATCTTTTCCGCGCGTCTCTGGTCTCTCGTCTTCGCCGCGCTCGTGCTAACGCTCGTCGCCTCTGCTCCCGCCTCCGCGCAGGAAGAGGGCGTGCCGACGGTGCTCGACGAACCCATCGCGCAGGTCAACGACGATGTCATCATGCTCTCGCAACTCAAGCGCGAGAATAATGAGTTCAAGGAAGTGCTCACGAAACAGCGCGGGATGACGCCGGAACAGGCCGACGCGGAGATCGCACGGAAGCAGTCCGAGATCATCGTCAACCTCATCAACGAATCGCTCATCATGCAGAAGGGCAAAGACATCCCGCGCATGAGCGACGAAGTCGAGGCTCAGGTCAACCGCGAAATTCTGCGCGTCGCCAAGTCGCAGAGCATCACGAGCATCGAGGCGCTCGAAGCGGCGATGGCCGCCGAAAACATGAAGCTTTCCGACGTGCGCCAGACGCTGCGCACGCAGTTTATGAAACAGGCCGTTTTCCAGCGCGAGGTGGACTCCAAACTCTACTTCGGCCTGACGAACGCCGAGTTGAAAACTTATTACGACGCGCATCACGATAGATTTCAGAGCGTGACGGTGTCGGAAATCTTCCTGAGTCTCGCCGGACGGACGGATGCGGACGTGCTCGCCAAGGCGCGTGCGCTCGTCGCGCAGGCCCGCGG
>JBAVPI010000844.1:0-13293 GCA_049692915.1 Pyrinomonadaceae bacterium | reverse complement strand
GCACAAGGTGAGGCGAAGTTTGTCGAGAGTCTGTTCGGGATCACTTCCTGAGGAAAAGCAGATGATAACTTTCTGCGCTCTAAAATAATTCTTGCAACACTGCCGCTTCTGAAACCAACGCCACTTTAAATAACAGAGTGATCATCTGCGGCGTATTTGAAAAGTGAATCCCTCGAGTTCCTCCCTCAGATTCTTGATCTAAGGTATGTGTCTTCCTCGATTCGTCATCAATACGAAGTTTAATTAATAGAATTATTGCTATAACCGCAATGGGAATAATCAGATTTCCATTCGTTAATTTACGCAGTAAGAAGAACGCTACACCCACAAAAATAAGGGTGGCCAACGTGTCTATGAATGGGATTTTAGTTCGGATCATAACTACAGGATGAATACTAGATTATCCTCCTAATCCACTCCCCAACCGAAGCCAGTAACCCCCACCTAACAGCCTTACGAATCATCGGCCACGACGACGCTGCCACCTGCTTGTAGTACCAGAGCTTGGCGAACCGTTCGCCGTGCCTCGCCGCGATCTCTGTGAACTCCTCTGCCAGGTCGCCGGGGATGTTGACGCGCTCCTCTTTCTTGAGGATGAGTAACAGGAGCCGCTCGCCTAGTTGAGGGGGCATCTTTGAAGAATCAATTGAGGGTGTGGCCAAGGTTTCAGTAGACTGTTGTGTAGTATCAGTTTCTCCGACGGAAGCTGCGACAACATCCTTCAAATCTTTTATGAAAAGCGAAGCAGGCTCCAAGTGGTGCCAATCACGGTAACCGCCCGGCCTCGTGGCAGACTGTACTGTGCGTTGGCGGGCCTTCTTAACCCTTCTCTGAACCCTGTTGTTCATGCCATATCTCACGCCGGGTTGAGCCCCAAATCTAACCCCTTCGCCAGCCTGTTGCGTACCTCGTTAGTGTTGTTCAATGCCCGTTCGCCCGCCCCCTGTACCTCAAAGTATCGCTTTGCACGCCCACCCCGCTCAGGCGTCGCCTCCCCCTGCCATGACTTGATGTAGCCCTTACGCTCAATCCTATCGAGCGTAGCGTAGACCGCGCCGATTGATACGTCCCTCTCAGTTGCTTCTGCCACCATCTGGCGAATTTTCGCCCCGTAGGCATTCTCACCGAGCCGCAGAACCGCGAGCAACACAATCTCTTCAAAATGGCCTAAATAGTCTTTCTGTTCACTCATATCTACCTTTCCGATGATGAATCCGCTGTCTCAGTTGATTCTATGTTCTAGAATGTAGAACATATGAAAGAGAAAATCAACCCCTTTTCTAGCTGGGCAGAGGTTGATGATGCTGCGCGAGCGGTAGATGCAGACGAGGCAGACGATCGGGGCAGGCGAATCCGTCACGCTTAACCTCCACTCGTGGGCCTCTTCGAACTAGCCGCATAGACGCGGGGCTCCTCGCGCCCCCTTGCCTCAAATTGATCTTTGCAATGCATTATGAAAGGGCGCCCCTATGGTAGTAGCCTCCGGTTGTTGAGACTCGAACGCTACCGCCGAAAGGAGAGCCCTGATGAGCCGATACTATGTCAGGCTCGATGTGCACAAAGCAGGCATCAGCATCGCCGTCCTCGATCAGGAGGGTAAGCTGGTGGTGGAGTCGGTCGTCGAGGTAGTGTTGCAGGAATTGCTTCTCCAGCTATAATCCGCCTGTCAGCTCATCCAACATTCTCTCGGAATCATATATCTTGAGACAAAATAAGTCCTCGTTCAAATGGCGTCACTTCGAGCCATCGCTCATCCTTTTGTGCGTTCGTTCGCATTGCCGCTACCAGCTATCTTATCGCGATGTTGAAAAGATGATGCGTGAGCGAGGTCTCGACGTCGATCACTCAACAGTTTTTCGCTGGGTCCAGAGATACGCACCCGAGATCAACAAGAGAGTCCGTCAGCATCTGAAGATGAGCGGCACGTCTTATCGAGTGGACGAGACCTACATCAAGGTCGGCAAATCGTGTAAGTACCTCTATCGCGCCGTGGACAAGGAAGGGCAAACAATTGAGTTCATGCTCAGCGCGAAGCGTGATGTTTCTGCGGCAAAACGGTTCTTCAAGAAGATGATGATGAGGGCAGAGCATCGCCGGCTTCCATTCTCCATCTCGGTTGATAAGAACGCGGCCTATCCTGAGGCATTCTCAACATCACAGCTGGAGAAGATTGTGCCAAGGGACTGTAAGCTGCGGCGCGTGAAATACCTGAACAATGTGATCGAGCAAGACCATAGGTTCATCAAAAAGAAGGTGCGAGCCTCGCAGTGCTTCAAACACTTTCACACAGCGGAACGAACACTGGAAGGCATTGAGGCGATCAACATGATACGCAAGGGGCAGGTCAGAAGATTATCGGGAAGTGATTCGCAAGGGCAGGCGAAGTTCGTGGCTTCATTGTTCGGAGTAGCAGCTTAGTGAAAGTTGATCGAGCGCTTTCGCGCCTCAAAGTAATCTTTGCAACATCTATGAAGCAGGCGGTGGTGTCAAGCACTATTTCAAACACACCTCACCTCTCATGGCAAGAGTCCACCACTTCTCAAAGTATATTGATCTACCGCGCATGAGATCGCACCTTTGTCTGTGGTATCGAATTGTTCCTCGTCCGGTCAGCGTGCGTGTCGAGTCGCGATCAATCATCTATCCGGGCACATGAGGCCCATGAGGGTTACTTCGCTCTCTCCCCGTGCGGGAAGAGGCCGGTCGCCCAATCACAAACCTCAGGCATCTCTAGCCTATGTTGCAAGCCGGGCAGGCCGTGCTTCGACACCTCTGGCGAGGAACTCTGCGTAATCTATTCGGTCGCGTAAAAGGATGTAGCTGCGGATCAACAGCTTTCGTGCCGCTGCGACTTTCGCTTTCTGCGCGCCTCGCTTATTGCAGAGCCGCAGATAGAATCTCTTTAACTGCTCATCCCTTCTCACCGCTGTTTGTGCTGCCTCCACCAGCAGGTAGCGCAAGAGTCGTGACCCGCCTTTACTGATGGAGCCGAACTTTTGTTTACCTCCCGATGAGTATTCCAGCGGTTCGAGTCCCACATAAGCGGCGACCTTTCTGCCTCCGGCAAAACGCGACACCGGTTCCAGCCCATGTACCAGCGCCAGCGAAGTGAGCAACCCGATGCCCGGATGAGTCTGTAATCTGAGGACTCGCTCATCCAACCTGGCTTGCTCGGTCAGCCATCCATCCAGTTCCTTGATACGTTCATCGAACTGTGCCACGAAACAGAGCCATTCGCTTCGTTGCCGTGCCATCGCCGCGCTCATCGGCAGTTCGAGGAAACGCTCACGCCCCTTGTGACTGAACAGCGTGGCCCGCTTCGCCGAGCTGGCGCTGAAGGCCAACGCCTGAAGGCTGTTCTTACACTTGGTGCGCATCTGCACCAGCCGGTGACGGTAGCGCAGCAGCCGCAAGATCTCGCGGCTATCAAACGAGGGCCGATGCACCTGCGGGAACTCTTGTCGCAGTAGCAAGTCGAGCAGCAACTCGGCATCCCGACGGTCTGTCTTCTGTCTGCTGCGTGCGCGACGGCGAATCTCGGTTGCGTCACCGATCAAGACCTGCTGGTTGAGACTCTCCAGCAGTTCGACGAACCAGGTACTATATCCGCTGGCTTCCAAACCTACTGTCACGTCACCTGTGAACTGAGCGTAGAAGGCACGCACGTCATCCTTGTCGTGATGCAGTTCGTGATAATGGATGACGCCATCAGCCGTGTCGCAGTGATAAACTGTTTGTTGACGAGCGTGGAAGTCCACGCCACAATACGTTGTCATAGGCACCTCCCTTGGCGATCTCATGCGCAACAGGAGTTTATCGCAGCTCACGTGTGAGCTGGAGGTGCCTGCTTCATAACATCACTGCCGCTCTGAGTGCTCAGACAATTTTCAACATCAAGCGGCGCTATCTGCAAGCAGGCTTGGACTCGGCTTTACAGGACAAGTCGCGCTCTGGCAAGCCGCCACGCATTCTGGGTGACGCCAGCGCCAAGATCACTGCTCTGGCCTGCTCTGAAGCACCCATCGGTCATGGCCGCTGGACGTTGCGCCTGCTGGCTGACAGAGCCGTCAAACTCGGCTTCGTGGACTCCATCAGCCACACTGCGGTCAAAGCGATTCTGAAAAAAAAACAGACTCCGACCGCACTTGAACAAGCAGTGGTGCATCGGCACAATCGACGCGCAATATCTGGCACGGATGGAAGATGTCCTCCACTTGTACAATCTTCCCTTCGATGAAAAGCGGCCTCTGATCTGCTTCGACGAGCAACCCGTGCAATTGTTGGGCGAGGTGGTCGCGCCCCCGCCGATGAAAGCCGGGACACCTCAACGCCATGACTATGCATACGAGCGCGAGGGCACAGCCTGCCTGCTCGTCGCTCTTGAGCCGTTGACCGGCAAGCGCCTGGTTGAAACCAGCCGACAGTGGACGAAAGCTGATTATTGCCGCTTCATGCAGCGAGTGACAGAGATGTTTCCGCAAGCGGAAAAGATCGTGCTCGTGCAGGACAACTTGAACACGCACAATGCCAGTTCTTTCTATGAGAACCTCTTACCAGCGGAAGCCTTCGCTTTAGCGCAACGCTTCGAGATGCACTACACGCCGAAGAAAGGCTCATGGCTCAACATGGCGGAGTTGGAGTTATCAGCATTGTCGCGCATCTGTTTGTCACGGCGCATCAACTCAGGTGAAGAGCTTGAGCGCGAGGTGCAGGCACTTGTCAAAGAGCGAAACGAGTTGCAGATCAAAGTTGAATGGCAATTCTCCATTACCCAAGCGAGAGAAAAGCTGAACCGCCACTACGAGAAAGTGAACTCCAAAAACTAAGAAGCCATCTCAAAAATAGTCATGCTAAATTTCCGGCATGGCACGACGAGAAGAACTAACCGACGAGCAATGGGCCTTGATCGAACCGTTATTTGATAAGCCGCCAATTGTTGCGACTCGTGGCAGACCACGCCGGGCTGACCGCCAAGTGCTCGACGGCGTCCTCTGGATACTGCGCTCCGGTGCAAGATGGTGCGACCTGCCGGACAGGTTTGCCCCGTACCAGACCTGCCACAGAAGATTCCAGCAATGGTCAGAGACGGGCGGCTCAAGCGGGTGCTGGAAACCCTCGCCGAAGACCTGCGCACACGCGGCGGCATGGACTTGTCTGAATGCTTTATTGATGGCACGTTCGTGGTCGCTAAAAAGGGGGCGCAAAAGTCGGAAAGACCAAGCGGGGCAAGGGTACGAAGCTCATGGCAGTGGCAGACCGCGCTGGTCTTCCTCTCGCCGTCTACACGTCGTCTGCTTCGCCGCATGAAGTCCGACTTGTCAGAAAAACTCTGGTCGAGCGGTTCACCGACGACGCTCCCGCACGCTTGATCGGCGATAAGGCGTATGACTCTGACCCGTTGGATGCGGAACTCAAAGAGCAGGGCGTCGAGATGATCGCGCCGCACAAAGCGAACCGGAAGCGCGCCGTTACGCAGGACGGGCGAGGCCTGCGTCGCTACAAACGACGACGGAAAGTTGAACGCTTGTTCGCGTGGTTGCAAAACTTCCGTCGGATTCTGGTGCGTTACGAGTACCATGACGAGAACTACTTAGGCTTTGTGCATCTGGGCTGCATCCTGATCTTGCTCAGAGCATATTTTTGAGATGGCTTCAAGTTTACATAGCACTAGCTTGTGACTCTCTGCGCTTGAAAATAATTTTCGCAACACTGCTGGCCGAATGCGGCAGGATTCTTAATTTTTGGCGGAGGGCTATTTTTAGGCGAAGCCCCCGAAATTGAAACACCACGCTTCGTTTTCGCTATTCGCCATTTAATAAATCCTTTCAAAAATCCTTTCAAGAAAATTTGATGTCGTTTCAAGCCTGATTTCAAGACTTTCAGCCACCCTTACAGCTACATTCCGCGTCGCGAGATGAAATTCCACCTCGCGTCACGCCCCCTCGGCCTCAAAGGTTTAAGTCACTAACAACGAAGGAGAACATCATGCTGAAAGGACTCAAACGCAAACTCGTCACCCTGTCCGTGCTCGCCATCACCATCACGGCGCTCCTGTCTAGCCCCACGCCGTCTAAGGCTTGGGGTGGGTTCTGCTGGCGTGGGCTAGACGAAAACGGGCAATGCTATGTCACGTGCTGCCCCATGCCGGGAGGCGGTTATTGCGACTCGTCGCCCTGCTAGTGACAGGAGAACTGTGCGGAAAGGTTTCGGCGTCGTGAGAGGCGGGGCTTCGGCCCCTCCCCTCACGGGCACATTCAGCGCAAGTTTTTTTATTTCGTCGTCGCCTGTGTATTAGTCGCCGACTTCCCACGGTGCCTTCATCTCTTATTTTCGTTTTCTCAACGGGGAAGCCTCATGAACAATCTAACCAAAAGACTCGAACAGCTTGCCAACGTCGCGATCATCGTCGTCGCCCTTCTACTCGGCGGCGTTTTGGTCAAGCGGTACCTGCTGCCGCAAGCCGAATCAACGCAGGCTCAAGCCCGGATTCAGCCCGGGACTAAACTTTCAGTGCCGGGGGTCGAATGGGATAAGAACGAGCGAACATTACTGCTGGTACTTTCGACGAGTTGCCACTTCTGCACGGAGAGCTCCCCGTTCTACCAAAGACTTGCTCAGGAGAAGGCTAAGAAGGGAGGGGTGGGCCTCGTAGCCGTCCTGCCCCAGAGCGTCGGCGAGTCACAAAAGTACTTAAACGACCTCGGCGTCTCCGTTGACGACATCAAGCAGGCGGGGATCGACGCCGTGCAGGTCAGGGGGACGCCTACGCTCATCATGGCCGACCGGACGGGCACGGTGGTCGAGTCGTGGACGGGCAAATTACCGGCTGAGGCTGAGGGCGAGGTGTTGAAACGCTTCTGAGGCGTTGGATTCTTACACGCTGGCGGTGCTATTCCTGCCGTCCGGCTTAAACCAATCCCGTTCTCTCACACCGGAGGAAAAAATGAGAGTCAAACTGTACTTCCGCCTTGCGGTCTTAGGGGGGATGCTTCTTCTGCTTACCTCACCTCGCGCCGCACAACCCCATATCGCCTGTAACCAATCCACCTATTCGTCTTGCGCCGCCACTTCCGACAATACGTACCAACGTTGCATCGCGCAGGGGTTTACTCCTGAGAATTGTGCGGCCAGGCGTGACTTTGTGTATTGCCAGTGTCTCGCCAAAAATGGTTGCGAGGTGGATTGTTAAGAACGTGAGGGAGGGGCGGCGCACGCCGCCCCTTCATGTCCGCAAAACCTGTGCTTCGCAGCCTCTGATGAGTCAGCCGCCGCGAAGTCCACCTATAACTTACCAAGCCAAGGAGGCCACATGAGACTAAGAAAGTTTCTCTCTCTTACCGTCCTGACGGCGGCACTGCTCTTCACGCTCCTGACGGGGAGTCCCACCGAGGCACGTTACTGCGGGGAGACATGCGCGACCCTGTACAACTCGTGCGAGGCGTCGTGTAACGGTAGAGGGGGGTGTATCAAGGTTTGCCAGCGAGAGTACGCAGAGTGCATGTGCTCGAACTGTGGTCTGTGCCCCATCAACCCCCCGCCGGCCCAATCTAACCCCCGCTAGGCGGCTTGCTAAATAAAGTTGAGAGGCGAGGAATTCCCGTATGGATTTCTCGCCTCTCGCTTTTGCCTTCTCAGCCCTATCTGTTAATGAGCACAATGTCGCCGGTCTCAGTCCCGCGTTCGGCGACGATCATCTTGCCGTCGGGCGACCAGGCGAAACGAAAAATCGTCTCGGACGTAAAGTTCGTTAATTGCTTTGGCGGGCTTCCGTCCAAAGGTTGCAGCCAGACGTTCGAGATGCCGTCGCGCTTATCGATAAAGCTCAAGGCGCGTCCGTCCGGCGTCCATTGAATACCCGCTTCGACGAACGTCGTCGGAGACCTATCGAACACTTTAACGGGTTCGCCGCCGTCGAACGGGATGACGGCGAGTTTGGAGATCAGATCGACTTGCGCACGGTAGAAGCAGGCGATAAAGCGTCCGTCCGGCGAGACGCGCGGGACTGCTGCCATTTTGTCCGACAGTTGAATCGGCGCTCCGCCGCCGTCAATCGAAATCTTCCACAACGTCGGCGAGTCTTTAATAACTGACATGTACACGACCCAGCGTCCGTCGGGCGAAATGTCAGGGCGCAGGTCGAAACCGCCGTCGGTTAATTGCGCGCGCTCGCCGTTTTCGAGATTCATTTTCCATAAGTTCTGTGCGGAGTCGGCGGCTTTTGACACGTAGACCGCGATGCGCCCGTCGTCTGAAACCGTCGGCTCGAAGTTCGCGCCGGCGGTGGTCGTTAATTGTTTCTGATTGCTGCCGTCCGCATTCATCAACCAGACATCTTCTTTTCCGCTCGCCGTCGAGCCGTAGATGATTTTGCCGTCCCGCAACCATTCGACGCCTAACGCCCAGCCCAAATCTTTACTGTTACCGGAATGAATCTGGACGGCTTCACTTGCCCTATCGCCCGGCGCGATCCACAGGTTCGCGATGCGACGATGGAGGATCGTCACGAGCGACTTCATGTCGGCGGTGACGCCGGCACTCGAATAACTATTCAAATCTTTGGTGATCGCGCGTGCCCCGCCCCCGGGGTAATCAACCTGCCACAATTGGTGAGCAAGCAGCGAAGCGTTATCGCGCGCGGCGACGACCAAGCCCGTTCCGTTTGCCAACCACTCGATGGCCTGAATCGCGTCCCACTGGCGAGTGTTGAGGATTTTTTGCCTGCTGCCCGCCACCTGCACTTCAACCAGAGAGGCTACCGTGCTCGCAGCCTTTGAGGGTTGGATTCTCGCCGTAAAGATAATGACCTTACCGTCAGGCGACCAGGCGGGCGCGGCGTCGGTGTACCAGTGAACCCCCGGCTGGACGGCAAGCTCTCGTTGGTCCGCGTCGTCGAGGTTGGCGATGATCAAATGCGCTTCCTTGCGGTTTAAATCATTTCGCGCAAACGCGAAGTGTCTCTTATCCGGCGCGAAACTGATCTGGCTGTCAATGTCCGTCAGAATCTTGCGCGACGCGCCGCCCAACACCGGAACCTGATACAAACCAGACCCGGCCGCCTCTACGCCGTATTTGACATAGAAAACCGAGTTGTTATCGGGTGAGAAAGTAATCCCTACGAAATGGCTGCCGCTCGGCGGAACGAGTTCGATTCCGCCCGCGATCTCTATCTGCCTGACCCACAAACTTGCCTGCCCGCGCTCACTCTGTACGTAAGCAACATATTTGCCGTCGGGGGAGACGGCGGCACTCAAAACATGTCCGGTGTTAGTGAGCTGCGTCGTGCGCGCGCGCGGCGACGGCGACGCAAAATCGGAGGCGTCGTCGTCCGTTCGCATATAACGAAACAGCCCTACCGCAACCGCGACGGCGAGCAGAAATATCACCGGCGCGAGCAATCTGGTTTGAAAATTAAAAAGCGCGTGACGATTAGCCAAATGTGAATCGCTGCGGCTCGCGGGCGGCGAGTTTGACGCCGCATCCGCCGTGACGTTTACGGCCTCGGAATCGCGTTCCTCATTCTCGTCTGCTCGCGCGTCTTTGCTCGCGGCCTCAAACGTCTCCGCGCTGCCGGTTTCGGCATCAGTAATTTCCGCGCCGCTAATTTTCTCGCCGCCGACGGTGTCATGAGCGGCCGCCTGCCGTCCGGCTTCCGGCTTGCCGTTTGTCGCGCCGTCAACCGCTTTCACGTCGGCGATAAAACGGTAGCCGTGCTTCGGCACGGTCTCAATGAATTGACGGTCGGTGTGATGCTGGCCTAAAGCTCTCCGCAACGTAAACACATTCTGTGCAATCGTGGATTCTTCGACGAAAGCATCGGCCCAAATCTCTTCCAGTAACTCATCTTTGCCGACGACGTGTCCGCTCCGCCGTACCAGCAACGCTAAGGTGTCGAAAGCCTTCGGGGTCAAAGGCACGGGGTCGCCGTCGCGCAGTAGAACCCGTTTCTCCAAATCCAGGGTGAAGTTCTTAAAAATGTAGCGACGCGTTTTGCTTTCGGTATTCACCGTTTCATCCCTGATTCCCCGTCAGCCGGCTGCGGGGTCGCCGAATAGGAAAGGTGTGAGTCCGGAGGGGCGGTGCTCCCTCCGGTCAAAGGCGGGGTTAAGACCCCCGTGAATCCGTAGTGCGGCCCGGTCGAGTGACGACGACGAAAATTAATTAAAGCCTTTAATTAAGACCTTTCAAGAAAATTTGATGTGGTTTCAAAGCTGATTTTCAAGATTTTCAGCCATCTTGAAACCTACACTCTGCCCCGCGAAATGAATGTTTATACATATCCCTAGATGCTTGACGAACATTAAGGGATGTCAGACCCAAGGTCTCCCCGCGTGCAAACTAAACCTCAAGAGACCAGCTGAGGGAGTCAGAGTAATCATGAAAAACGAGTCAAGTGAACCTACCGTATCCGGTCTTGTCGCTCCGAGCCTTAATAAAGTGGGTAGGCTGATCGCAAAGTTACCCTCTCTATTAGGTTCTGTTGACATTTGAGCTAAGCTCTTTGAATGCTGACAGTCACACTTTCTGATGAGCAGTGGCAGAAGATACTGCGCTTCCTACGCTCGCATCCCAATGCCTACGTCGGGCGAGAGCAAAATTGCCGCAAGTTCTTCGAAGCCGTGCTGTGGATTACCCGCAGCGGCGCACAGTGGCGACTCCTGCCGCCGGAGTATGGCGACTGGAACACCGTCTATAAACGGTTCTCGCGTTGGAGTCATCAAGGCGTCTTCGAGCAACTCCATCAGTCGTTTGCCGCTGACGCGGATATGGAGCACTTGATGATTGACTCGACCGTCATTGGCGCCCACCCGTGCGCGGCCGGGGCCTCAAAAAAAGCGGCGGGCAAGAAGCGCAAGCGTTAGGGAGAAGCCGCGGCGGATTCTCCACCAAGATTCACATCGCCGTCGATGCTCTGGGCAATCCGCTCCGCTTGATATTAACGGCGGGCCAGCGCCACGACAGCCCGCAGGCCAGCGCGCTGATTGAAGGATACGAGCCTCTTGCCTTGATCGCCGATAAAGGGTATGACTCAGACCCGTTGATCGCATCAGTCACGGTCAGAGGCATCGAGGCGGTGATTCCGCCGAAGAAGAATCGGCTCGTGCAGCGTGAATATGACCGGCATCTGTATCGGGAGAGACACTTGATTGAATGCTTCATCGGGAAGATCAAGCATTATCGCAGGGTCTTCTCACGCTTCGAGAAACTGTCAAAGAACTACTTGGGATTCTTGAGTTTCGTTAGCGCGCTTGTTTGGTTGCGCTAACAATGTCAACAGAACCTAGGGTTTGCAGGACTTCTTTTCCGAAAAAAAGAGGTGACCGAATACTTACAGAACTTAGGCGAAGAAGTTATCAGAGGGGAATGGCGACCAAACTACGTCCCTAAATACAAGCTCTGGACTCAGGCTCTCATGGAGATGGAGGAGGTGAACTTACGCATTATTACGCCGGGCGCGGGGAGGAATAATGATGACATATGGGCCGTTAGTGTGAGTGTTGATGATTTGGCCATGATTGCGGCGAGAGTCTTGGACGAGTCGCCTCAGAAGTCATTAAATATTAAGGTTCAGCTTTGGAAACCTATATTAACGCAAAAATAGAAATAGCGGACAGGACAGAAGAGCTATTTCTCCCGTTCATTATGCCACGACGTAAACGACCGGACACAAGGTATCAGTACCTCTCTGCCGACACAGGTAGATTTTTTTGATTGGACTTTACGACTGAAAATTACTGCCCGCAGGATTTGGAAACTCAAGGAATCTGGTAATCGGCGAAACTCTATTGGTCGGAGCAATCATTCCGTCCAATGATGCTGCAATGAAGGCCCTGAAGGTCGAGGCACGAGCGCGACAATGGCCGAAAATCCGCAGTTTCGTACTTCTAATGTTCATGCCAGACTTTAAAAACGGCACCAAGCGCGAGAAAGACGACGGATGGCATGAAGTAGATCGCTCGCTCATTGCTTGCAAGCAAGGTATGGGCAAGAGCAAGCCAATTGAGGACTGGTACAAGAGTCGTCATCATTATGAAGGCGAGTGGCTCGGATTCGCCGGTTGTAAGTAAAAGCCAGATATGTCCAAGTCCTAGAACGAGGACCGGGAATAGATACGCGAAATATAAAGAAAAGAGCACCTCTGCGTGTTCGGGATCCAGTTTCATGCTCCGTCTTGCGATTGCGGCGTTCCGTGCTGATCTTTCCTCTGCCTCTTTAGCTGCTGTCGCAGCTGCTGCCGCGCGGACCGGGGCGTTCCGTGCCCACTCCGCTGCCTCCGCTGCCTTCCTCCCTCGCTTTTGGTCCGCCCTAGCTTTCTCGGCGGCGAATACTCCTGCCCAGTGATCGCTCGGCACATCGCCTTGGCAAGTAGGGCAACGCGAAGCCCCCCTCCTGAGTGAGACATACAGGCATAAGGGACATTCATAATTACCAGGGTTCGCTCGTCTGTATTCTGACTCCTGGATTGCGCGGGCGGTGTCTTCGCCGCTCTCTCGGGCTTGGGCCAGAATATCTTGATGACGCTCCTCGGCAACGCAACGGGAGCATGTGTCCCCGCTATAGTTGATATCGTGCCATCCGCAGTAGTTCATTGGGATGTCTCCATTCGAACATCCGAGCACATTGCCACGCACGTGGTCATTCGGTGTTCTAGCCACACGCATTCATGGCGTGGTATTTGCAGGCGTCCTGTTCGGCGAAAGTGAAGGTTGCACAGCTTAACGCCGCGCATCACGCGCCCGCCCGCGAGATGGCGTTCGACGACATGACTCGTGTCGCGGGTCGCGTGCATGCGCTTGTTAGGCGGCGTCCAACTTACTCGTAAGCCCGCACGAGCCGCGATACGTCTCTCGCCACCGGGCTCCTCGGAGCACCGCTCCCCTTCATCATACCGCCGCCTAACGCCGGGCATCAGCGGGCGCGCAGGTAATCTCAGGTGTAACGACCAAGCTGGTTTGCGCGCTCCGCTGCATGCGTTTGTTAGACTTCTCCGTCGGAATTAAATCCTATCTCTAGTCGTGAACCATCCTGAGTTATGAGCGCCTCTCCCAGTTAAAGTGATACGAGCATTGGTCTGATCTCTGGGCTGTTCGCATAGCTGTCCAGCCGCCCTACTAACCTCTTCTCCTGTTAATCGCTCGACCTGGAGGCTTCTCAATCGCCCCCGAAAGAAATACCAAACCGCTTCAGCTTTAAAAGCGTTGAACTCTTCATTTAGGCTGGCACTTCGGCGCCGGATATTACCATGGCCGGGGCACCTCAAAACCAGCATTTTTGGCTCGCTGTAAACTCATTAAG
>JBAVPI010000843.1:0-1567 GCA_049692915.1 Pyrinomonadaceae bacterium | reverse complement strand
GATAGATACAGACCTGACGGGCATCCTGCTCAACGCCGCCGACAAGGAGCGTCGCTTCATCACGACGCTCAAGAGCGAAGACATACGCGTCAGCGAAGACGGCGTGCCGCAGCAGATCACGACCTTTGAGCGCGAGACGGATTTGCCGCTCTCGCTCGCCTTTCTCGTCGATACCAGTGCCTCGCAGGAGGCGGTGCTCGAAGAGGAACAGTCGGCGGCCAATATCTTTATAGACTCCGTGCTCCGCCCGCAGAAGGACACGGCGGCGGTCGTCTCTTTCACCGGCGAGCCGAAGCTCGAACAGACGCTCACGGGCGACAGAGCGCAACTGCACGCCGCCATCGGGCGCGTCAAAGTGGAGTTCTCGGCTGACAGCCCCGAATGCAATCATCCGGACGATCCCTTCTCCGAGCAGTACAGGCTTCGCTGCTCGACCGGCATCTGGGACAGCATCTGGGCGACCGTCAACGAGTTGCTGTCGAAGACGCCTGAACGAACGCGCCGCGCGCTCATCCTCCTCACGGACGGCGACGACACGAGCAGCAAGACAAGCAAGGGCGACGCCTTTGATTTCGCCGTCAGGCACAACGCCGTCATCTATTCCATCGGCATCCGCGACGAATCTTTCAAGTACGGCGGCAGCCTCAAGCGCGACGACCTGCGCAAGGTTTCGGAGCGGACGGGCGGGCGCGCTTTCTTCCCGAAGAACAGGGCGGAACTGGACGCGGCCTTCGCCCAGATCAATCAGGAACTGCGCACGCAGTATCTCGTCGCCTACGCGCCGACGAACAGAAAGCGTGACGGCTCGCTTCGTAAAATTCTGATCGAGGTCGTCAACCCCGCGCTCCGCAGGGAAAAACTGCGTCTCCAGTATCGTCAAAGTTACTACGCGAAAACGGCGGCGAGGCCGGGAGGTTGAGCGATGAAAGAAGGGGGCGAAGCCGCGTCCGCGAGGGACGCAATCTGAGTCGCCGCGCGGCCTTCGCGGCGGTTGCAACATGAGCTTAAAGCCGACGCCCTCGCTCGCCCTCCACATCCTTGCCTTTTCATCCCTCATCCTTCATCCTTCATCCCTGATATGACACGTCCTCTGCTCATGTCTCTGTTCGACGAAACGGAGCGCCGACCTTTAAGCGTCTCGGAACTAACGTCGCAGGTGCGCGGCGCGCTGGAGAACCGTTTCGCTTCCGTGTGGGTCGAAGGCGAGATTTCAAACTTCAAGCTCGCACAGTCGGGCCACTGGTACTTCACCGTCAAGGACGAGGGCGCACAACTGCGCGCGACCTGTTTTCGCGGCGTCAATCGAGCGATTCGCTTTCGTCCCTCGGACGGGTTGCAGGTGCGCGCGCGCGGACGCCTGACCGTGTTTGAGCCGCGCGGCGAGTATCAGTTGACGGTCGAGGCGCTCGACCCTGTGGGCGCGGGCGCGTTGCGCGTCGCCTTCGAGCAGTTGAAGGAGAGACTCGCGGCGGAAGGACTGTTCGATTCATCGCTCAAGCGTGAACTGCCGCTCCTGCCGCGTCGCATCGGCGTCGTCACGTCCACGTCGGGCGCGGCCCTGCGCGAC
>JBAVPI010000842.1:0-2060 GCA_049692915.1 Pyrinomonadaceae bacterium | reverse complement strand
GATTTCGGCGGCGGCGGCGCGGGCGGAAGCTGGTAACTTTGAAATGGTATGTGCGGACGGATGAATGTTGAGCGGCGGAGTTGAGTTCCGACCGTTCTTCATCGCAACGCATTCGTCGTCCGGCATTTCGGTAACGACTCATGGCTAACAAAGTAGCGCAGGACGCTTTCAATCATCTCATCGGGGATTTGCGCGCGACGCATGGAGACAATCTCGCGTCGGTCGTGCTCTATGGTTCGGCGGCGGCGGGCGATCACGTCGAGATACATTCGGACTACAACCTGCTCATCGCGCTGCAACGCATCACGCCGGAAGACTTGCGGCAGGCGCAGGCCCCTGTGCGCGAGTGGCAACGTCTGGGCCACCCTTTGCCCGTCTATTTCACCTTCGCGGAATTGAACGACGCGGCGGACGTGTTCCCTATTGAATTTCAGCAGATGCGACGCGCGCGACGCGTGCTTTTTGGCAAAGACCCGTTTGAGACGATCCACATCTCGAACGAAAATTTGCGACATCAGACCGAGTACGAATTGCGCAGCAAGTTGATTCAACTGCGTCGCCTCTACATCCCGGCGTCTGCGTCCGTCGAGAAGCTGCAAGAGTTGATGAGCGACTCGTTGACGAGTTTCGCCACGCTGTTCGCGCCGGCCTTGATGTTGAGCGGAGTCGAGCCACCGTTGCTCAAGCGTGAGATAGTCTCTGCGATTGTGCGTCAATTCTCGCTCGACGGCGCGACCTTCGACCGCATCTTCGCTTTGCGCGAAGGCGGCGACGGCGGACTGCTCGACGAGCGCGAGGCTCACGAGATGTTCGCGTCTTACATGGCGCAGATCGAGCGCGTCATCGAAGCGGTTGATCGTTTAGATGTGGCGGGTGAAGCTTAACCGGATTTTGAAACGTGGGGGTGTGGCCGACAGCCGCCCTCGCTTAAGGAGGATAGTAATGAATAAGAAAAAAATGTTACTGCTGGCTGCAATTTTGTTCGTGTCCGTTTCGGCCAGCGGTTGCGGTTACAACACACTGACGACGAAGCAGCAGAACGTGAAAGCGAAATGGGCCGGCATCGAGACTCAACTACAACGTCGCGCCGATTTGATTCCGAACTTGTTTGAAGCGGCGAAGGCTGCGGGCGTGCAGGAGCAGGAAGTGTTCGGCCAGATCGCCGACGCGCGGTCGCGACTGCTGAACGCCACGGGCGCGCAGCCGCAGGGCGAGAACGGCGACAAGTCGCCCGAACAGAAGCAGGCGGTGATTGAGGCCAACAACAGTTTCGGCGGAACCATCGGGCGACTTCTCTCGCTGACCGAGAGCTACCCGAACCTGAAATCGAATGAGAGTTTTATCAAGTTTCAGGACTCACTCGAAGGGACAGAGAATCGCATCGGCACGGCGCGCAATGATTACAACGGAGCGGTGCAGGATTACAACACTTCGCGCGCGCAGTTCCCGATGGTCATCGCGGCCAAGATGTACGGGTTCAAGGAAGAGCCTCTCTTTACAGCAGACCCCGCATCAAGACAGGCTCCGACAATCAACTCGGAATCCTTACGCCGTAATCCGGGCGCGGGTGCAGCACCGGCACGATAAATTCTTTCCCGAATGTTCGTCGCCGAATAAACTTCGGCGAGTTACGTTGACGCAAAACGAAAGAGACCGCTCAACATTTATTGAGCGGTCTCTTTGTATTTTAAGCGGAGCGTCGGTTCGCTCTGTTTGAAGCGCTGTGAGTTCGTTTAAGTGCGGTGTGAATTCGCCGCCGACGCTTCCCTCTCGCCCGCGTCAGAACCCGCGTGAACTGCACATGCCGCAGTGATCGCAGGGTTTGCCGCCCGGCTCGACGGCGCATGTCTTCTCGCTCTGGAAATAATCAACGAGTTCCGAGACGGCTTCGGTGACGCCGGTGAAACGCTCGTCGCTCGGATGCGCCGTCGCCGGAACGTAAGTCCCGCTCAACCACGGCGAGCGCGTGACGGTCGCGCCCGAAGCTTGTCCGCCGCGCATCTGCGCCGTCGCATCGCTTCGCTGTGATGCTGAACTGCCGGAGGCGTGCGACTCATGTG
>JBAVPI010000841.1:0-1955 GCA_049692915.1 Pyrinomonadaceae bacterium | reverse complement strand
TCTCGACGCATTCGCGCCCGACTGTCGTCTCGCCATCAGCGCCTGCATCGGCGTTTACCGGCGACTGAACGAGCGCATCGGGCACAGTCCTGATGCCGTCGCACGCCGCGAGAGCGTGCCCCCGCGCGAGAAATTCAATGTGTTGCCGCCGAGCAAATACTGGCGCGTCCCGCTCGCGTACTTGCGCAGGTAATGCGTTTGTAGGAGGCGACAGCAGCAGCAGCAGCGCCCGCGCGAAAGTTGCATTAAGGAAGCATCCGCAGTTGCATTAAGGAAGCATCCGCGCGTAAGGAGCATCCGCGCGAAAAATTTTGCTCACGGTCGGGGCGCGAAAATTTGTTAGAGAGTTGATATCAGCGGAGGCAAGAGCATTAGCGAAGAGCGAAACATCTTGATTGTCGGCGCGGGCCTCGGCGGCCTGAGTGCGGCGATTCATCTGCGTCTCGCGGGTTTCGACGTGCACGTCTTTGAAGCGAACGCGCTCGTCGGCGGGCGTGCCAACCTCATCGAGCGTGATGGCTTTCGCTTCGACACCGGGCCGTCGCTTCTCAACTATCCGTGGGTCTTTGAAGAACTGTTCGCGGCAGCAGGACGAAGCCTGCGCGATTACGTCCGGCTGCTGCCCGTTGACCCGTCCGTGAGTTTTCAGTGGGCCGACGGCATGCGCTTCACTCTCTCAAGCGACTTGCAAACTTTCATGGACGAATGCGAGCGGCTTGAACCCGGCTCGCGCCCCGCGGTGCTCGCCTTCATGCGCGACGCCGATGCCAAGTACCGCATCGCGTTCGAGAAGATGGTCAGTCGCAACGTGGACAACCCCGCGAAGTGGCTCGGCGCGCTGACGCTGTCCGAGTTGCGTCGGACGAGCGTGTGGCGTTCGCTCGACGGCCAGTTGCGTCGTCACTTCAAGAACCGTCGCGTGCGCGAGGCGCTCGGCTCTTACGCGATGTACCTCGGCGGCTCGCCCTACAGTTTGCCGGGGATGTTCACCATCCTTCCGTATGGCGAGATGGCTTACGGCCTCTGGCTGCCGGAGGGCGGCATCTACGGGTTGGTCGAGGCCGTCGCGCGACTCGCGCGCGAACTCGGCGTCGAGATTCACACGAGTTGCCCCGTGCGCCAAATCGTCACGCGCTACGGGCGGGTGAAGGGCTTGGAACTTGCCGACGGAAGTTTTCGCGCCTCGACGCTCGTCGTCTCGAACGTTGACGTGCCGACGACCGACACGGAGTTGCTCGACACGGACGAGCACTCGGCGGGGATGTTGCGTCGCGGGGCGTTGAAGATAAGGATGACGCCCGGTGTGCTGACTTTTTACTGGGGCGTGCGCGGCCCGCTGGAAAATATCGGGCATCACACGATCTTTCTGCCGGACGACAGCCGCGCGGCCTTCGACGATTTGATGAAGCGCGGGCGCATCCCCGGCGGCCTGCCTTTTTACGTGAGCGTCCCTTCGGCGACCGACGCGTCGCTCGCGCCTTTGAATGATACGACGATGTTCGTGCTCGTGCCCGTGCCGCTCATCAGCGAAATGCCGGAGATTGATTGGACGGCGGCGACCGGCGACGTGCGCGCGCGCGTGCTGCAAAGGCTCGCGCATCACGGCGTCGAACTCGCGGCTGAGCGCATCGTCTGCGAAGAGGTTTACACGCCAATCGAGTGGCGTCGGCGCTTTGGTCTGTATGATGGCTCGGCGTTCGGCGCGGCGCACAATTTCTTTCAGATCGGGCCGTTCCGTCGCCGGAATTTTTCCGACAAAATCGGCGGGCTGTATTACGTCGGCGCGAGCACGACGCCGGGGACGGGAATGCCGATGGTCGTGCTCGGCGGCAAACAGACGGCGGAGAGGATCGTGGCCCATGCGCGTTGAGCGTTACGGCACGGGGCCGGAAATTTATTTCGGGCTGCACGGGTGGAGCGGCAACCACGAGACGTTCGCGCCGCTTGCCGCACAC
>JBAVPI010000840.1:0-4311 GCA_049692915.1 Pyrinomonadaceae bacterium | reverse complement strand
CGCGGAGGCCGTGCGGCGCAAAGTGACGCTGCTCTCGTGCTGGCCTGCGCTCGAACTCGTGGGCTTCTGGGAAAAGGCGTTGATGCCCCTGTTGAACTTCGTCGTCTTCACGCTCTATCCTGCGCCGCTCGCGCACAGGCGCAGCGGCGATCCTTCGCTCGGACTCGCGCACGGCGCATGCCTGCTCGCGCACCGCTCGACTTACGCGCTCGTCGGCGGGCACGAAGCGGTGCGACGTGAAATTTACGAGGACGTGCGCCTCGCGCAACTGTGGCGCGCGCGCGGGCACGCGGGCCTGTGCCTCGACGGGCAGGACGTGGTGAGCGTCAGGATGTACCATTCCTTCGATGAAATATGGCGCGGGTTTCAGAAGAACTTTTTCCCTGCCTTTCGACGCGAAGCGAGCTTCCGGGCTTTCATGTGTTTGCACCTGACGCTCTTTCTGTTGCCCTTCGTCATGCTGCCCTTCGCCTTCAAGACGACGAGCGGCGGCGGGTGGCCGTGGCTCGCGATTGCGCTGTGCGTGCTCGCGATGCGCGCCGTGCTGGCGCTACGGTTTGGACATCCGTGGTGGTCGGTCTTGTTTCATCCGGCGGGCGAAGCCGTGCTGCTCGCGCTCGGTCTCTCTTCGTGGCTGAAGTGCAAGAGCGGGCGCGGCGTCGTGTGGAAGGGTCGTCGCTACCGGGCGGGCGCAATATGACCGCCAAGAGCGCAATCGTCATCGGCGGCGGACTCGGCGGACTGGCGACGGCACTGCGTCTGGCTTCCGCGAACTGGCATGTCACGGTTTGCGAAGCGTCGCCGACCTTCGGTGGCAAAATGAACAGTTGGGAGTCGCGCGGCTTTCGTTTTGACACCGGCCCCTCGCTCATCACCATGCGTTGGGTCTTCGAGGAACTGTTCGCCGCCGCGGGCAGCCGGATGCAGGAGCATCTCGAACTCGAAAGCATGCGCCCGCTCGCCGAATACATCTACGACGACGGCACGCGCTTTCTTTATTCAACGTCGCTGCCCGACTGGCTCACGACCGTCCGCAATCTCGACAAGCGCGACGTGGACGGGTTCTATCGCTTCATGCGACTCGGCGCGCGCCTCTTCCAAATCTCCGAAGCGACGTTCTTTCGCCGACGCCCGCAAGACCCGCCCGACCTGCGCTCGCTGAAGGCGCTCGGACGCATGCCTCTGCGTCGCGCGTGGGGCAACTATCACAACACGGTCGCGGCCCACTTCAAGAGTCCGTACCTGCGTCAACTCTACGACCGCTACCCGACCTACGTCGGCTCGTCGCCTTACAGCGCGCCTGCGACGCTCGCCGTCATACCTTACGTCGAGTATGCCTTCGGCGGGTGGCACGTCCGCGGCGGCCTCTACCGCATCGTTGAAAGTCTCGTCGCGCTGGCGCGCGGGGCGGGCGTCACGTTGCTCTCCGGCGCGCGCGTCGAAAGCATCGAACATCATGGACGGAAGGTGCGGGGCGTTCGTCTCGCCGGCGGCGAACGACTCGCAGCTGACGCCGTGGTGATGAACGGCGATGCTTCTACGACGAACGAGATGCTCGGCGTGAAAGCGAAATCCATGGGCGAGCGCGAGCGTTCGCTGTCGGGACTGGTCTTTCTCTACGGGGTCAAACGAACGCTGCCGGAGTTAAGACATCACACCGTTTACTTCTCGTCCGACTACCGGCGCGAGTTCACGCAACTCTTCGACGAGCGACGTTTTCCCGAAGACCCGACCGTCTATGTCAGCGCGCCGAGCCGCAGCGACCGCACGCTCGTCCCCGGCGACGGCGAGACACTCTTCGTGATGGCGAACGCGCCCGCCAACGATGGAGCGGGTTGGACGCCAACGGAGATTGATGACGCACGCGGGCGCGTCTTCGCACGGCTTGCGAAGGGCGGCTTCCCGAACATCGAAGCGGAGACAACCGTCTCGGACGTGTGGACTCCGCGCCGCATCGCCGAGACTTACACGATGCCGGGCGGCGCGATCTACGGCACACACTCGCACGGCTGGCGTCACGCTTTCCTGCGACCGCCGAACAAGGACGCGCGCTTCCGTGGTCTCTACTACGTCGGCGGAAGCAGTCATCCCGGCGGCGGCACGCCGACTGTTTTGCTCTCCGCGAAAATCACCTGCGACTTAATCGAGAGATACGAGACGTGAAGACGCCGAAGCGCGACGGTGAGACCATTGTGACTGATCGGGCCGATGTGACTGATGAGACGGATGTGACTGATGACGCTGACGAGACGACGGGCACGCGCCGCGCCTTCAACGCGCGACGAATCACGCTCGCCGCTCTGACCGTTTTGTACGCGGTGCTGTGGGCTGGCGGCGTCATCCGGCATTTATTCATCGGCCCCGTCGCGCCCGCGCAGAACCTGCTCGCCTCGGCTTTTCTCACACTGGCGGGATTAATCGTCCTGCTCTCGACGCGCACGCGCGGGGATGTCTTACGCCTCTGCGCCGTCGCCTGCTGCGGGCTGCTCATCGAACTGTGCGGCGTGCGCTCCGGCCTCCCGTTCGGTCGCTACGCTTATGCGGATGTGCTGCGGCCTACGCTTTTCGGCGTGCCCGTCGTGATGGCGTTCGCGTGGATGGTGCTTGTCGCCTACATGAAACAGGCGCTTCTGCGTTTGAGGCTTTCGCGTCTGACGGGCGCGCTCGTCGCCGCCGTCTGGATGACGGGGATTGATCTCGTGATTGACCCGCTGGCCGGTAACGATCTGGGTTACTGGCGCTGGGCCTCGCGCGGCGTCTATTACGGCATCCCCGCGAGCAACTTCGCCGGATGGTTCATGAGCAGCCTCGTCATCTTCCTGTTGTTCCGGCGCGACCCGGAGTCGAACCGTGGCGCGCAACTGACGGGCGTGAGCATCCTGCTCTTCTTCACGTTAATCGCTTTCTCGTTCCAACTCTTCGTCGCCGCCGCTGTAGGGTGCGCGCTCTTTGTGCTCCATATCCTCGTCTTCGGCGGGCGGCTTGGTGCTAGAATCGCACGCAGAAGTTGACATGAGGACGACCCGGCACGGTTCGACGCCGTTCTCTGTCAAAGTAAATCTTATATAGGAGCGAAAAAAAATGAAGACGATTCTTACTTTCGTGGCGGCGACACTCTTGTTGACCGCCTCCGTTTCCGTGTTCGGGGCAACGCGCAAGGGCACGGAAGGCAAAGTGCGCAAAAGCGCCGCGAAGATTACAATGAAGCAGGCGCGCACCACGGCGCTCGCACAGGTTCCGGGCGGGCGCATCAAGTCGAGCGAGTTGGAGAGGGAAGACGGCAAGCTTCTCTATTCCTTCGACATCAGAGCGGGCAAGGGCATCAAGGAAGTACACGTTGACGCGATGACGGGTGAAGTGCTCGGAGTGAAAGACGAATCACCGGCGAACGAAGCGAAAGAGCGTCGCGATGAACGCAACGAGCACAAAAAGTCTCATCCATAAATGAGCATTCCCGGTACATGTTGGTATGCGATGCGAAGGGCGACTCAAGGGGGTCGCCTCTTCGCGCTTACGCTGCTGTTGTTGCTCACGGCTCACGCTTCCGCACCTGCTCAAGTGCCGCAAAATCCCGCGCCAACGCCGTCGCCGTCCGCCTCCGTCTTGATGAACTCGGCGGATGCCGATGGGATGACCTTTGAGCAAATCTTTGAATTGGCGGCGCGCGATAATTTGCAGCTTAACGCCGTGCGTGCGCGTCGCGCCGTCGCGGAGAGCGGCGTCCAGATTGCCGGGCAGAGGCCGAATCCTGATTTCATTACGGGCTACACGCGCTCGGAGCCGCGCCTCAACCTCTCCATCTCGCAGCCGGTAGAGTTGGGCGGAAAGCGTGCGCGGCGTCTGGATGTCGCGCGTGGCGAAGTCCGTCTCGCAGAGCTTGACGAAGAGACGGCGCTGCGCACGCTCCGGCGCGACGCGCGCGCGGCCTACTTCAACCTTGCGCTCGCGCGCGACACGCTCGGTCTCGGACGACAGACCATCGAGGGGGCGGAGCAATTAGCGACAATCGCGCAGGCGCGTTTCGAGGCCGGTGACATCGCGCAGTTTGAAGTGCTGCAAGCGCGTCTCGCCGTCGCGCGCGCGACCAACGACCTCTCACGTCTGGAGAACGGCGAACGAATCGCGCGCGCCGCCTTGAACGCATTGCTCAATCGCGCGCCCGATGCGCCGCTCGCGTTGCGCGAGTCGCTGTTTATCGTGCCCGCGCCGTTGTCTCTGCCTGAACTCATCGCACGCGCGCTCGCGCAGAACGTCGAGTTGCGCACGGCGGAGCAGCAACTCGCTACCGAGCGAAGCCGCCTCAGACTGGCC
>JBAVPI010000839.1:0-2357 GCA_049692915.1 Pyrinomonadaceae bacterium | reverse complement strand
GGGCTGCGTTATCAATTCGCGCCGCTCACTCTTCATCACAGGCCCGCCGGGAACGGGTAAGACCGCCGTCGCCGAACGCATCAACGCGGGGCTGCCCGGCAACATCTGGATACCTTTCGCCATCGAGGTGGATGGTCAGATCATCCGCGTCTTCGACGCGCACAACCACCGGCCCGCGCCCGACGTGGAGACGCCCGCCGACTACGACCGCCGCTGGATTTGCATCGAGCGACCGCTCGTCATCGTCGGCGGCGAATTGACGCTCGACGATGCGGACTTGCAGTGGAGCACCGCCGCCAGATTTTATGAAGCGCCCTTTCAGATGAAGTCGAACGGCGGCACGCTCGTGATAGACGACTTCGGGCGGCAGCGCGTCGCGCCGGGCGATCTCCTGAACCGCTGGATCGTGCCGCTGGAACGACGCGTTGATTATTTAACGCTGCACACGGGCAAAAAAATCGAAGTGCCGTTCGAGCAACTCGTCGTCTTCTCGACCAACCTCAACGAAAAAGATTTGGTGGACGAAGCGTTCCTGCGCCGGATGGGCTACCGCGCGCGGGTCGAGCCGCCGACGCCCGCGGCTTACGTGGAAATCTTCAAACGCGCTGCGCACACACGCGGCATCCGTGTGGAGAAGTCTTGTCTCGACTATGTGCTGGACAAATACGTGAGCGAGGAACGTCAGATGAAATCGTGCGAGCCGCGCGATCTGCTCGACCGCATGTCCGACATCTGTCTCTACGAGGCACGCCCGCCGGAGGTCAGCGTTCGTCTGCTTGACGCTGCGTGGAGAAATTACTTCGGGGCATCGCACGGCTTCGCACAACAGGAAGCGGAAAAGTCGAACACGGAGGAGTCAATCAATGCGCACCCCCTCGCGGTCTGACGGCGGAACAATATCCGGGACGATGTGGGCACAACGTTTGGCGAGAGCCTTCGTCGTCCTCATCCTCTTGTGCGCGGGCACGTCGGCAGTGCGTGCCGACCAGTTGCGTCTGATGGACGGCTCGGCCATCGAGGTTGACGAGGCGTGGGAGGACGCGCAGGGCGTGTGGTACAGGCAGAGCGGCGTCACGTATCTCGTCGAGCGCGGACGCGTGCGCGGCATCGAACACGCGGGGCAAAAAGAGGATGCGGCGAAGATCACTTCCGCCGCTTCAAACGCGTCCAACGACGTGGCCTTGATTAAAGTCGCGGACGATACGCAGGCCGCCGCGACGGCTCGCGAAGCGGTGTGGATTTATCTCGTCGGCGGCGCGAAGATGGAAGTTGACGAGGCGAATGAATCAACCGACGGCGTCTGGTACAAGCGCGGCAACCTCTCAATCTTCATCGAGCGAGCGCGCATCGAACGCATCGAACGCGTGCGCGCCGTCGCGGAAGACGCGCCCGATCCCGTCACGGGCAAGCGCGCGCGCAGAGAGCCGAAATGGACGACCGGGAGCGTCCGGCTCGACTCGCTCATCCGACAGAACGGCACGCGCTTCAGCGTTGACCCTTACCTCGTCTTCTGCGTGATGGAGCATGAGTCGCACTTTAACTCGCGCGCCGTCAGTCCGATGGGCGCGGCGGGGTTGATGCAGTTAATGCCGGGGACGGCGGCGCGTTTTGGCGTGCGCAATTCGCATGACCCGGCGCAGAACGTGATGGGCGGCACGCGCTATTTGAAAGAGCTGCTCGTCCGGTTCAGCAATCGCGTTGACCTCGTGCTCGCGGGCTACAACGCGGGCGAGGGCGCGGTCGTCAGGTACGGCCACCGCGTGCCGCCCTACCGCGAGACGCGCAACTACGTCCGCCGCATCGCCGCGCGCTATCAAGGGGGAGAATAAGTAAACGGATGAGTGCGGAGCGATGCGTGTCGAATGAGGATGCGAGGCCGGAGTTCGATTCATCGTTCATCATGCACGCACTCATTTTTTCTGTGGAAGCCAACTTTCATTCGGGCTTGTATAGAGTGTGAGGTGTTGTTGATGAAATACGTTTCGATGAAAGTTGTGCTGGCGGCGTTCATCCTTTGCGGCACGGCGGCGGCGGCGCGGACCGTGGCTCAGGTCGCGGAAGCGCCTTTGACGAACGCGTCGGTCATAAAACTGGTGCGCGCGGGATTCAGTGAAAAGACCGTCATTGCCATCATTCGAGCGAGGCCCGCACGGTTCGATCTCGCGCCTGAGCGTTTAATCGAACTCAAGAAGAGCGGCGTCGGAGAGAAGGTGATTCTCTCGATGCTGGCGCGCGAAGAGTCCGACGTGTTTGCCGGTCAAGACATGGATGACGACGCTTTCTTTGGCGGCGGCGGTGACGGTGCTGCGCCGGGACAAAAGCGCGGCTCCGATCCGGGCGAGACGAGTATCTTCGGT
>JBAVPI010000838.1:0-2934 GCA_049692915.1 Pyrinomonadaceae bacterium | reverse complement strand
CCCCAGTTCGCGCCGCCCGCCGCGCCCGACACGCCTTCGTGCCCGAAGCGGTCGTAGCGCGGTCGCTGTTCCGCGTCGGAGAGGACGGAGTAAGCCTCCGCCGCCTCCTTGAATTTCTCTTCCGCCGCCGCGTCGCCCGGATTCTTGTCCGGGTGATAGCGCACGGCGAGTTTGCGGTAGGCGCTTTTGATGTCCGTCTCGTTGGCTGTCCGGCTCACGCCAAGCACTTCGTAATAATCGCGTTTGCTCATCTCTTGAATATCGTAAATGGTAAATCGTGAATCGTAAATCGAGGAAAGCAGTTTTCACGATTTACGATTCACGATTCACGATTCACTGCTTTTCTATAATCTCTCGTTCGGGTCGAGCGCATCCTGCTGCGCGCTGCTCGACGACCCGCTGCCGGGCGGGTTGAGCATCGCGAGCGTGACCTGTGTGGCGAGGCGCTCGACCGCCTGAAGCGCGCGTTGAATTTCTTCGACATCCTGCGACTTGACCGCCTCTTCGCCGCGGGCCAGCACCGCGTTGCCGTCCTGCCGCTCTTCCGTCGAGAGCGCGTTGCCGTACTCCTTAAGCGCGCGCTCCGTGTTACTAATCAGGCTGTCGAGTTTGCCGCGCAAGCCTATGACCTCTTTGAGCCGACGGTCTTCGTCGGCGGAGTTGGTCGCTTCGAGAATCATGCGGTCAATCTCGTCCGCCGACAGGCCGGAGGTCGGCGTCACCTTCAACTGCTGTTGAAGTCCGCTCACCTTGTCTTGCGCCGAGACGTTGAGGATACCGTTGGCGTCAACCTCGAAGGAGACTTCGATCTGCGGGCCGCCGCGCGGGCTGGGCGGGATGCCGACCAGCTCGAACTTGCCGAGGCTGCGGTTGCCCTGTGCGACTTCGCGCTCGCCCTGTAGAACGTGAATCTCGACGGACGACTGGTTATCAACGACCGTGGTAAACGTCTGGCTGCTGCGCAGAGGGATGGTCGAGTTGCGCTCGATGATTTTGACGAAGAGTCCGCCGCGTGTTTCCAGACCGAGGCTCAAAGGCAGCACGTCCAGCAGCACGATGTCTTTCACGTCGCCGGACAGGACGCCGCCCTGAATCGCCGCGCCCATCGCCACGACTTCGTCCGGGTTGATTTCCGCCGAAGGCTCGCGCCCGAAAATCTCTTTGACCGTCCGCCCGATGATGGGTGAACGCGTCTGCCCGCCGACGAGCAGCACTTTGTCTATGTTCTTCGGCTGGAGTTTGGCATCCCACAGAGCCTTCTGGCACGGCTCGATGGTCTGCTCGACGAGATCGCTGATCAGGTTCTCGAAAACGTCGCGCGTCAGGGTCTTGCTGAAGTGCTTGGGGCCGGAGGCGTCCGCCGCGATGAAGGGCAGATTGATGTTCGTCTCCGTCAGCGACGAGAGGTCGCACTTGGCACGCTCCGCCGCCTCCTTCAGACGTTGCAGCGCGAGACGATCCAGACGCAAATCAATCGTCGTCTCGGCGCGAAACTGCTCGATCATCCAGTTGATGATGCGCTCGTCGAAATCCTCGCCGCCGAGGAAGGTGTTGCCGGAAGTCGCGAGCACGTCGAAAACGCCGTCGTTGAGTTCGAGGATGGAGATGTCGAACGTGCCGCCGCCGAGGTCATAGACGGCGATGCGCTCCGAGCCGGAGCGCCCAAGCCCGTAGGCGAGCGCGGCGGCGGTCGGCTCGTTGATGATGCGCTCGATCTTGAGGCCCGCGATTCTCCCCGCGTCCTTCGTCGCCTGCCGTTGCGCGTCGTCGAAGTAGGCGGGGACGGTGACGATGGCCTCGGAGACGCCTTCGCCGAGGAAATCTTCGGCGGCGGCCTTGAGTCGCTGCAAGACGATACCGGAAATCTCCTGCGGGCTATAGACGCGCCCCTGCACCTGTATGCGCGCGTCGCCGTTCGATGCTTCGGTAATCTCGAAGGGCGAGGTCTGGCGCGCGCGCTCGACCTCCGCCGCCTCGTACCTGCGCCCGATGAGGCGCTTGACGGCATAGACGGTGTTGGCGGCGTTCGTTACGGCCTGACGCTTGGCGATCTGCCCGACGAGGCGCTCGCCCTTGTCCGTGAAGCCGACGACGCTCGGCGTCGTGCGCCCGCCCTCTTTGTTCGGAACGATCTGCACTGCGCCGCCCTCAAGCACCGCGACGCAGCAATTCGTAGTTCCCAAATCAATTCCGACGATCTTTGTCATAACTTTTAAGGGTGATAAGTATCGAGTAATAAGTAGGAAGCAATTGATTTTGCTTATCACCCATCACTTCATTGTCTGGTGGAGACCTTGACCATGGCCGGACGCAGGAGTTTGTCGCCGAGGCGATAGCCGCGCTGCATCTCAGCCGTGACGGTGTCGGGATCAAACTCGTTCGTCTCTTCAGTGGCGACGGCTTCGTGGACGTGCGGGTCGAACGGCTGACCCACGGCGGGCACGGTCTCGACGCCGAGTCCCTGAACGGCGTCGTTCAGTTGCTTCCTGATGAGTTCGATGCCGTGCAGAAAGTGGCGGAACTCTTCCGATTCGGTGGCTTCGCTTGAGGCTTCGGCGTCGAGCGCGCGTTGCAGATTATCCATCACAGGGAAGAGCCGCTTGACGACATCTCCGACGACGCCGTTGTAAGTCTCCGTGCGTTCGCGCTCGACGCGCTTGCGGTAATTCTCGAAATCGGCCTGCCGACGTGCGATCACTTCCGCCAGTTCCTGACGCTCGTCCGACGCCTTCTGCAACTCGCCCTCGACCCGTTTCAACTCGGCGCGCGTCGCCACCAGTTCGGCCATCACCGGGCCTGAGGCGACATCCGCGCGACGCGCTGCGTCGGACGCTTCATCCGCTCCGCCCCGCATGGCTTTCGTCCCGTCGCCCGTGTGCGAGGCGTCCGTGTCCTGCTCGTTGCGACTGCGAGGCAGTTCCTCAGGGTTTGGCC
>JBAVPI010000837.1:0-5331 GCA_049692915.1 Pyrinomonadaceae bacterium | reverse complement strand
GGTTCAACGCCGCGCGCTGTCTGGCCCTGACGCCCCGTCATCAATAAAAAATCGCTGCTCGTTTTCACTTCAAACATTGATAAGGGGAAACCTCGCGGTGCTTCGTCGTTTTCAGGCGCTTCGATTGTTAAGACGAGCGCGCCGGTCAATTTGTTAACAACACGGCGGCAAATCTTTCAAATCTTCGCGCACGCGGTTTCCGTGTGATGAGACGCGGGCGTTGGAGAGAGTGTTAACAAGTTGACGCTTGAGCGCGATGACGAAGCCGCGCGCCTCGTCGTCTTAACGCACGCCTCGTCGTCTTAACGCACGCCTCGTCCTACTTCGTCCCGACGAGATCGCCGGCGTCGTCCGCGTGCGCGCCTTCGCCCGTCATCGCGGGGACGGAGGCGAGGACGAAGCCGCGTTCGACGAGATACGCGAGAACGCGCGCGGCGTTCTCTTCCGCCGTATGGGAAACGGTGTCGAGCACGATCTCGGCCTTGAGCGGCGGCTCATAGGGGTCGTCTATCCCTGTGAAGTTCTTGAGCGTTCCCTCGCGCGCCTGCCTGTACATGCCCTTCGTGTCGCGCCGCTCGCAGACCGCGAGCGGCGTGTCAACGAAGACCTCGACGAAACAATCGTCGCCGACGAGCGCGCGGCATTCGTTCCTCGTCGCGCGGTACGGGCTGACCGCCGCGCAGACCACCGCGCCGCCGTGACGCACGATCTCAGACGCGACGAAGCCGATGCGACGGATGTTCGTGTCGCGGTCTTCCCTGTCGAAACCGAGTCCTTTCGAGAGATGCGTGCGCACCACGTCGCCGTCGAGCGAAGTGATCTGCCTCCCGTGTTCGAGCAGCAACACGGTGAGCACTTCGGCGGTCGTGGACTTGCCCGCGCCGGAGAGTCCGGTGAACCACAGGCAGAAGCCCTGCCGGTGACGCGGCGGATGCGCCTGCGCCAGAATCTCGGCCACTTCGGGACGCGTGAACCAGCGCGGCAGCGTCCGCCCGCGCCGCAGATATTCCTCGCGCACCTGCGTCCCCGAAATCGAGGCCGTCCGCTCTCCTTCCTTAACGCGCGACGATTCTTCGTAGCGATCCTCTGCGGGAAGATACAGCAGTTCGGAGAAAGGCAGGGGCGTGACGCCGAGTTCGACGCTGTGGCGCGCGACGAGTTCCTGCGCGTCGTATGGGCCGTAGAAGGGACGGCCTGACGAATCAACGCCGGGGCTGGCGTGGTCGCGCCCGACGATTAAATGATTCGCGCCGAAGTTGCGGCGGATGACGGCGTGCCACAAAGCCTCGCGCGGGCCGGCCATGCGCATCGCCAGCGGCAGCAACGCGAGCAAGCTGCGCGCCGGGTCGTAGTAACGCTCGGCCAGAACTTTGTACGAGCGGACGCGCGTGTAGTGGTCTATGTCGCCCGGCCTCGTCAGGCCGACGACGGGGTGAAGCAAAAGCGTCGCGTCAACGGCGCGTGCGGCGCGCGTCGTCAACTCTTCGTGCGCGCGGTGGAGCGGATTCCTCGTCTGAAAAGCGACGACGTTCGCGCGACCGAGCGCCGTCAATTTCGCGCGCACTTCCGCAGGCGTGAGGCGCAGGTTTTTGAAATCGTAATAGCGCGGCAGCGCGACGACGCGCAAACTTCCAGAGATGCACAACGCGCCCCAAGAGTTCATCTCGGCCACGACGGGGTGGCGCGCGTCCGCTGTGCCGTAAGCCTCTCGCGCTTCCCTCTCGCGATCCCACACGTAAATCTCTTCGACGCGCATCACGGCCAGCACGTGGTTGAAGGCGTCGGCCAGCGCGACCTCTGCGTCGAGTTTGACGCCCGCGTCTTTCGGAACTGTGAGCGTCAAGGGCAGAGGGAACAGCGCGCCGTTCGCCAGACGCATCTCCGCGAGCACGCGCTCGTAATCGTCACGTCCCATGAAGCCCGCGAGCGGCGAGAAACCGCCCGTCGCCAGAAGTTCGAGGTCGCAGACGTTTCTGGCCGACAGGCGGACGCGCGGCAGCGTCGAAGCATGCGCGATCAGTTCGTCGCGCTCCGCGTCGCCCGCGAGCAGATTGACGAGGCGTCCGCCGTAAGGCTTGATCAACATCTCTTCGCGTTCGTTGAAATTCATCCGTGCAAGTTAAAGCCCTTTAGAAAATCGTGTAGATGAAAGGCGCGAGCGCGGAGGTCTGCGCGAAGACGAGGAGCACGCCCATCAGGAGCAGGACGACGATGATCGGCAGCAGCCAGAGCTTCTTGTTCTGCCGCAGGAACAACCAGATTTCGGCGGCGAGGGCAAACTTGCTCATACAAAAACTCTCCTTCAAATGCGGGCCGGATGCCGGGTTAAAACAGCCGCTCGAACTGCTCCTTCGTCTGCCTCGTCGTCTTGCGCGGAGTCCAGTAGCTTTCGCGTCGCGCGCCGCGCCGGTTCAGCGGGTCGCGCCCGACGAGGCGCGAGATGAAACCGTAGGGCGCGAACACCGCGTAGAACATCAGCGAGAGTAGAATGCGGCTGTTGACCCATCCGAGCAAGCCCGCCAGTTTCATCCAGTAGATATGAAAGCGACGCGCGAGCGGGGGCACGAGCAGCCCTATGAGCACGAGCGCGCCGCCCGCGATGCCCGTCACATAAACGACCGTCATGCGCCCGCGATGATAATTCCACGCGGCGGTTGCGAGCAGCACGCACGCGACGACGAGCGCCGTCTTGCGCGCTTGCGAGTCGGCGACGGCGATGTGATTGTCAGTCAAGCTGAAATTCCTCCTGCCACGCCGCGGCGTCGTCGGTGAAAACGTCCGCGCCCTGCTCGTCTTTGCGCAGCACGTAGTCGCCGATCACAAGGCAGTCCATCTCCGTCCGCATAAAACACGTGTAAGCCTGTTCCGGCGTGTTGACGATAGGCTCGCCGCGCACGTTGAAGCTCGTGTTGACGAGGACGGGACAATTCGTCAGCCGCTCGAAGGCCGAGAGCAGTTCGTAGTAGAGCGCGTTGTCTTCGCGCCGGACGGTCTGCACGCGCGCCGTGTAGTCAACGTGCGTGATGGCGGGCAGCGTCGAGCGCGGGACGTTGAGTTTTTCGATGCCGAACAAATTTTCTTCCTGCCCGGTCGTCTCGCGTCGCAGATGTTCGCGCACGGGCGCGACGAGCAGCATGTAGGGCGAGTCGGCATTGAGGTCGAAGTAATCCGCGACGCGCTCGCGCAGGATCGAGGGCGCGAACGGGCGAAACGATTCGCGATACTTAATCTTGAGATTCATCTGCGTCTGCATGCGTGGCGAGCGCGGGTCGCCGAGGATGCTGCGTGCACCGAGGGCGCGCGGCCCGAACTCCATCCGGCCCTGAAACCAGCCGACGACCTTCTCCTCTGAGAGAAGCCGTGCCACCGTCTCCACCAACTCCGCGTGCCCCACGCGACGGTAGCTCGCGCCCGTCGTGCGCAGGAAAGATTCAATCTCTTCATTCGTGTACGACGGGCCGAGATACGAGCCGCGCATCCCGTCGCCGTGGACGCCGCGCACCGCTTCAACGTCGCGCGAATTGCCGAGGTACTGATACCAGACGGAGAGCGCCGCGCCGAGACTGCCGCCCGCGTCGCCCGCCGCAGGCTGAATCCAAACCTGCTCGAACGGCCCTTCGCGCAGGATGCGACCGTTGCCGACGCAGTTCAAAGCGACGCCGCCCGCGAGACAGAGATTTTTTTCGCCCGTCACTTGATGAGCATGCCGCGCCATGCGCAGCATCGCCTCTTCAGTCACTTCCTGCACGGAGCGCGCCAAGTCCATCTCGCGCTGCGTCAGCGTGCTTTCGGGCTTGCGGGGCGGGCCGCCGAACAACTCGTCGAAGCGGCTGTTGGTCATCGTCAGGCCGTGCGCGAAGTTGAAGTATTTCATGTTGAGACGCAAAGAACCGTCTTCGCGCAAATCAATGAGTTCATCGAGAATAGTGCGCACGTACCGGGCTTCGCCGTACGGCGCGAGGCCCATCACTTTGTACTCGCCGGAGTTGACCTTGAAGCCTGTGTAATAGGTGAAGGCCGAGTAGAGCAGACCGAGACTGTGCGGAAAGCGCAACTCCGCGAGCAGGTGCAGTTCGTTTCCCTTGCCGTGACCGTAACTCGAAGTCGCCCACTCGCCGACGCCGTCCATCGTCAGCACGGCGGCGGAGTCGAAAGGCGAAGGGAAAAATGCGGACGCCGCGTGCGATTCGTGATGCTCCGTGAAAAGCACCTTGCCTTTGTAGCCTGCGTGCCGCGCTACCCCCTCGCGTATCCAGAGCTTCTCGCGCAGCCACAACGGCATGGACATCAGGAACGAGCGGATGCCCGCGGGCGCGTAGTCAATATAAGTCTCAAGCAGGCGCTCGAATTTCAAGAGCGGCTTGTCGTAGAAAGCGACGTAGTCAACTTCTTCGCCCTTGATGCCCGCCCGACGCAGGCAGAACTCGACGGCCCGCGCGGGGAAATCGTGGTCGTGTTTCTTGCGCGTGAAACGCTCTTCCTGTGCGGCGGCCACAATCTCGCCATCGCGCACGAGGCACGCCGCCGAGTCGTGATAGTAAGCCGAGATGCCGAGGATGTACGTCAAAAAATCTCCTGCGCGGAAGCGACGAATTATAAGTCACCGCGCACTATTCCGCACCCGCTTCCGACGCCTCTCAAGAAGCTCGGCGCATCTCCGAAAGGGCCGGACACGAAGACAGAGAGAGCACGTTCAATTTTTTAACTGTGCACTCCTTTGTCTGTCTCTACGTTTAAATTTCACCGGATAGATTATGCGGCACGTCGAGCCACCCTCTCAGTCGTCCGGCGTCGTTTCGTCCACGATGATGAGGCGGCGCACCGCGTCGAGCGTGTCAACGTCCGCTGCCGTCTTGTCGTCGCGCAGGCGCAGGATGCGCGGGAAGCGGAGGGCGTAGCCGCCCTTGTGCCGCTTCGATTCCTGCACGCGGTCGAAGGTGACTTCCAACACTATCTGCGGCTCGACGACGCGGACGCGCCCGTGCGCGAACTCTTGAATGGTGTGCGCCTTGAACCACTCGGTCAACTCGCCCAACTCGACATCCGTCAACCCCGAATAAGCCTTGCCGATATTCAGCAGTTCCGGGTCGTCCTCCGAGCGCCGGACGGCGAAAGTGTAGTCCGAAAGCAGATGCCGACGCTTGCCGTGCCCGACTTCGACGGAGGTGACGACGACATCGAGCGTGGCGAGCGCGCGTTTCAACTTCAACCACTCGCGCCCGCGTTTGCCCGGCTTGTACGAAGAGCGCGGGTCTTTAATCATCAACCCCTCGTTGCCGCGTGCGCGCGCCGCGTCGAACTCCGCGTCGAGTCCAGACACGTCGCCCGCGC
>JBAVPI010000836.1:0-9429 GCA_049692915.1 Pyrinomonadaceae bacterium | reverse complement strand
CGCTTACGTTGTTCCTAGACTTTCTGCTTGCGGGTTACTTCCACTAAGGCTTGATAAACCTGAGTTGCCGATAGGGTGCAATAGAAGCGGTTACACCTATCCCAATTGTGAAGCATGCCGAGATGATCTGTAACGAAAGATCAAGTGTTATAACGCTGAAGATTAGATTAACAATATCCTCGATTGCAATGCCTCCACGTTTTCATCATTTCAGCAAAGTATCCTTAAATTGCCCACAACACTTACATCTACTTTATAGGTGGCTGTAAGTGGTAATTTAATTGATACACCCGGCAAGGCTCGAACTTGCGACCTTCTGATTCGAAGTCAGACGCTCTATCCAACTGAGCTACGGGTGCGCGGCCCGCTTTGGGGCGGGCGTGGAAGAATAGCACATGCGGTATTTGGTCGCTTAACGAACAGGCGCAGTCGGGGCGTTGCTGACGGGCGACGCGCTCTGAGGCTGAAATTCCTTGCGGATGAAGCGGACGAGTTCGTCAATCTTCGCGTCGTCGAGACGGCCCTTGAAGCGCGGCATACCGTCGCCGCCGTTGTTGATTTTGGCGACGAGTTCCTTGTCCGCGTGCTTGACCGCGTGGCCTTCGCGCAGCGTGGGAACTTTCAATTTTGAGCCGTCTTCTTCCTCGAAAAGTCCGCCCGCACCGTCCGGCTTATGACAGCGTATGCAGAACTGTTGATAGGTGGCGCGCCCGGCGGCGACTTCATCAGCGGCTGGTGCTGCTGCCGGAGTCGAATCGGCGACGGGCATCGGCGCGGAGGGGCGTGTGTTGATGTTGGCGGTCGTGTTGGTATTCGTCGAAGTGTTGCTGCACGAGGCGACGAAGAGTGAAATCGAGGCGACGGCGAGTAATAATTTGAAGAGTCTCATCAAGTGTAAATCTCCGAAGATGCATCACCGGGTGTAATTTGAGAGCGGGGCGAGTATAGCGTAGCGGCGCGACGGTTTGAAAGTCTGGGCAACATGCTCTGAGGAGAATTGCTTGAGAGCCGTCAACCACCCGGCGACCTACTTGAGAGTCGTCAACCACTCGGCGATGGCGCGTTTGTCGGCGTCCGCAAGCTTGTTGGCGAAAGAGGGCATGCGCGGTTCGAGATCGTAGCTGCGAGGGTCGTTGATGAGAGCGACGAGATCGTCCACTGTGCGGCGCGGGTGGGATGAGACTCCGATGAGCGGCGGATTGATGGAGTGACCCTCACCATGCTGGCCGTGACACTTCGAGCATTTTTGCAGATAAGCATCAGGCGCGGGCGTTGAAGAGTTGGCCGACTGCGGCATCGCTTCACCCGCATCTTTGATGGCGCTGGTCTGGCCGGTCTTCTGTGAACTATCACCGGGGCGTTGCGGTGTGTAAGGAGCGGCGCGAAATTCCATCTCTTGATGCGACTGCCTCGACAGTTGTTCACGCACACGTTCGTCGCGCGAGTCTTGCCAGTGAGCGAGGGCCGACAGTCCTGCGACGAGCGTTAGTGTGATAGCGATGACGGCCAGCCCGAAAATTCGCGGACGGCGCATGGCGCGCGCTTCGGGGTTGCGCGCGTTGAGAAAAGGGAGGGCCGCGAGCGAGCCGAGAATGAGCGTTGGAAGAAGAGCGGCGACGAGCGAAGCAACTGTCGTCGGGAAGAACTTGAGTAGTTGAAAGAGCCAGAGAAACTGTGCGCCGGGGCGCGGCAGGTATCCCGTCCCGGCGGCATCCACGGGCGGGCCGAGCGGTGCCGGATACTTGGCCGCGTAGAGCGAGAGGGCGACGAAGACGATAAGGACGACGAGCGCGTGGCGCGTCAACTGCGCAGGCAGCCAGACGCGTGGCGGCTGCGCGAGTGATTCATCCGGCGAGGGCGCGGCTGGCTCTCTGAAGATAAAGAAGCGCGCGACCAAAGTTGTGAGAAGAAGCGCGGGGACGATGAGGACGTGAAGGGCGTAGAAGCGCGAGAGCGTGAGCGTTGATAGCTCCGCGCCGCTTGAGAGCCACGCGCGCGCGGTCGAACCGACGAGCGGCAGTCCGCCTGCGATGCCCGCCGCGATGCTCGTGCTGAAATATGCTCGCGCGTCCCAAGGCAGCGAGTATCCGGTCGCGCCGTTAGCCAGAGTGAGAGCGAGCAGGGCAATCGCGGCGAGCCAGCCGAAGGACTTGCGCCGGTACGCGCCGCTCCAGAGCATCTGCGCCAGATGCAACATGAGCGCGAGCGGCAACCATTGCGAGCCGTAAAAATGGAGAGCGCGAATCCACGAGCCGCCGTCGAGAACCTTCTCCGTATAGGCGACGGTCGCGTGCGCGCTTTCGGCCGAGGGGACGTAATAAAAAGCGAGCAGCACGCCCGTCACGAATTGAAGCGCGAGCAGCAGAGCGACGACGCCTCCGGTCGTCCGCGTCCACGCGGCGAAACCGCTCGCGGGCGCGTCGAGAATGTTGCCCGCAACATCACGGAGCGCCGTCCGTCTCAACACACGCTCTGTTAACGACACGACCCCCTGTGTGTCGGGCATATGGTCGCTCATCCGCGCTCCGAGTCCTGCTGGCGGCGCGCTTCGGTCGGCGCGGGCCTGTATTGCACTTCGAGGATACCGGCGTTGACACGCGCGGGCAGCGCCGTGAGGTCTTGTACGGCAGGGCCGCTCAGACGCCCGCCGCCGGAGTCGAAGCGGCTGTCGTGACAGGGACAGAGAAACTCGCGCGCGTCGGCGCTCCAATCCACTTCGCAGCCCTCGTGCGGGCAGACCGCCAAGACCACTCGATTGTTCTCCTGCGGCAGCACGTAAACGACGTGCTCTCGACGCGTCATGCTCCAACCGGCGCGGTGCTCGACCGAGACCGTGCGCGCCAGAGGCTCAGCGCCCGACAGGCTCGCCAACGGTGCGACCGTCGTCCAGCCGTCACCGCTGTTGTCCTCGTCGCGCTCCGCGAGCGGGCGGAGAAAGCGTGCGGCAGCGGCGGCGAGCGTCGTCGTTAAGGTCGTCAGGACAAGCGCCGGGAACAGAAGCAGTATCCTGCGACGAGTATGAGTGACCACGCCTTCGTCGGATTGTGATGTTGAGATGTTGTCTTTCACAGGTTTTCGTCCGGGGCAGCCGAGTGTCGGCGTGCGCGTTTGCAATCTCCCGCCGTTCGCCGCACAATGAGTTTATCACTCAGGCGTCATTCTATCCGATTTCGTGCGACGCCGCGCAGCCCCTGACATCAACAGAAATAATTTTAGAGGACGTTAATTCATGAGCACCGAAGAAGAGCAGACGAGTCCGACACGCCACACGCTGCGGCTGGCAGAGAAGGGCGCGCGGGGCGCGGAACAGCCCGTCGAGCCGGAGAAGGCGACGCTGCCGCGTCAGTTCGTCACCTTCACGTTCTACAAGGCGCGTCTCGAATGGCGCATGCTCGACGAAGCGACGAAGCTGCGCGCCAAGGCGGAGTTGGTCGAGCTGTTCGATTCGTACCGCGGCTCGCTGCTGACGCACACATATTCGATTGTCGGCCTGCGCTCGAACGTGGACTTCATGGTCTGGCGCATCGGCTATGAACTCGACCCTTTGCAGGAGATGTCCGCGCGCATCAACGGCACGACGGTCGGGCGCTATCTGGAAGTGACGCAGAGCTTCCTCTCGATGACGAAGCGCTCGATGTATATTGACAAGGACAACCCGGAACACGTCGAAGACCGCCTTCACATCGTCCCCGGCAAGTCGAAATATCTATTCGTCTATCCGTTCGTCAAAACCCGCCCGTGGTACACCCTGCCCGTCGAGCAGAGGCAGGAGATGATGGACGAGCATATCCGCATCGGCTCGAAATATCACACGGTCAAGCTGCACACGACGTACAGCTTCGGCCTCGACGATCAAGAGTTCGTCGTCGCCTTCGAGACGGAGAACCCGTCGGACTTCCTCGACCTCGTGCAGGAATTGCGTGAGACCAAGGCGAGCAGCTACACGCTGCGCGACACGCCCATGTACACCTGCCGGCAGATGTCGCTCACCGAATGTCTCGATGCGCTCGGTTAAAGAGACGAGACGTGGCGGAGGACGGTGTTCTGTCGGAGGGCGACGCTTGTGCGCGCGAGCTATTTAACGTTCGCGCGTCGTCGTCTCTCGCAACGGAGCGACCTCCGCCGTTCAAGAACGAGTTGATGCACGCCCTGACACTATTCACGCCTTAATTTTCTATGTCGTTACGCTTGAGATCGTTGCTGTCTCTGCTCGCCTTGCTCTGCGTCGCCACACATCTCACAAGCGCTCAAAAAACTTCCACGCGGTCGCGCTCGAACGTCTCTCCTAAACACTTTGAATATCTCTGGTACGAGGCCGAAAACATGCGCGGCATCTCGGCGGACGCGCGTCACGAGCCGCGTGTCAATCCTTCTTGGCTGAGCTATACGAGCGCGCAGTCGCCGGGTTGGGGCATCAACGGGCCGGGCGTCTCCGCCGAATGGTCGCAGGGCGGCGAAAGCGAGTGGAACTCCGTGGGAGCGAGCGCGGACGAGACGAAAGCCTCTCTCTCTCAGGACATCGAAGTGCCGCGCGACGGTTCGTACCGCGTCTGGGTGCGTTACGCTGATTACGCAGGGCGCGCGGAAAATTTCGTCGCCCGTGTGGAGCAAGGAGAGAAGACGCTCATCCGCCAAGAGTTCGGCGTGCGCGATGTCGTTGACCCGCACGACGAAATCAGCATGTACTGGGGTTGGGCTTTCACGTGGGACACCTCGCCCGCCGTCGCTTTGAAGAAGGGTTCAGCGCGGCTCTTCGTCGAGATCGAGCGTGCCGCCGAAACGCATCGTCAAGTGGACTGCGTGCTCTTGACGGACGATCTCGACTACAGACCGGAGGGACGCCGCAAGCCGCCCTTCGCGGCCTTCAGAGTCTTGCAGGAATGGGGAGCAAAGCGTTCGCCGCTCGCGCCGCTCACGAACTCCGCCGCGGCGAGCGATGCCGACATCCCTGCGCTGTGGCGTCGCCCGCTCGTGGCGGGGCGCGATTTTCAAATGCCTTGGAACATCTCCGAGACGTTCTGGAAACTCTATGACAATCCGCCCGCGACGCGCCCGCTCTATCCTTTCAACGCCGAACCGCTGAGCGCCTTCATCGAAAAATACAGGGGCGCGAAAGAGGTGCCGATCTTCGCGTCGAAGCTTGTCGTGCCCGTCATCTACATCAACGAACTGCCGCGCCATCTCAAAGAGGGCAGCGCCTTCCTGCGTTACCTGCGCGAGACGCGCGCGCCCTTCGCCGTGCTCATCAACTACGGCGCGGCCAACTTCTCCGAGAGCGAAGGACGCGCGGCGTGGAAACTTTTGACGGGTGAACTGAAGGAACAATTCGTCGGCTGGATTTCGGGCGAGAGCATCGGCCACGTTTTCCCCGACGTGATGGCGAATCTGAAATTGTCGCCGGAGATGTCGCGGCGCGAGATGCTCGACGCGTCGGGGAGGGTTTACACGAACGCGCTGATTAAAAAGTGGAGCGGCATTTTTCACGTGCCCGCCGGGGCGATGTGGGAGAAACTCATCCCTGCGCAGTCAACTTCGAGCACGGCTTACGCGCATGCGCTCGGTCGCTGGGGCGTGCGTATGATCGGCATCGAGACCGCCGCCGTGCAACCCTCGACGGCGATGCGCCTCGCTTTCACGCGCGGCGCGGCGCGTCAATATGGCGGCACGTTTCTCTTTTATCAGGCTCCGAACTTCGGCGACACGGCGACGGTGTTCACGAACGAAAAGAGTTTCGCAGGGCCGGGCTTCTTCTTCCATACACACTACGGCACGACGATGGGGCCGTCGCTCTCGTGGTATCGAAAAAATTATTTCCTCTCGTACATGGCCGGTGCGTCGGCCATTTATCTGGAGCAAGGCTGGGATCAATTCTTCAAGCCGGGGCCGGACGAGCACCCGTTCCAACTCAACCCGCTGGGCCGCATCACGGACGAGTTCATGCGTTTCGCCGAACGTCACCCGCAACGCGGCACTCCCTACACACCCATCGCTTTTCTACTCGACCCGGCGCACGGTTGGGACATGACCGACTACCCGCACTGGCCGCTCGGCGTCTCGCCCGTCAACCGTGGCGACCGCGCGTTGCGCGAACTTTTCGGCGCGGCTTATTATCCCGCGCCCGTCAACGAAGGCGAGTTCGCCACCGCCGACCGGCAGGCTTTCGTCAACGGCATTTTCGGCGACATTTTCGACGTACTCGTCGCCGACGAAGGACAGCAGGAAGCGATTGACGCTTACCGCGCACTCATCGTCGGCGGTCGCGTCGAGTGGTCGCCGGCGTGGGCTGCGCGGCTTCGTGATTACGCGAGCAAAGGCGGCACGGTGGTCATCAACGCCGCGCAAGTGAAAGGTCTGCCGCCCGAACTGCTCGGCGTCCGCGCGCTCGGCACGACGGGCGAAGCGGACGACGCGAGGTGTCTCGGCAGTGGCGAGACTCCTCTTGATTTGTCGGGGCAGGTGTTTCGTTACGAGCGGGTTGAGTTGCGCGGAGCGGAAGTGTTGATGAAGACGGCGGGCGGCGATTCTCTCGTCACCGTCAACCGCGTAGGGCGCGGGCGCGTCGTCTTCTGCGCCGTCCCCGACCTGCTCGGACTCGACGAGCGCCTGACGCCCGCCGCCGCACATCTGCTCGCGCATCTCGCGCAGGATGCGACGCCCGTGCGCGTCCGTGGCGATATCGAATATCTCCTGAACCGCACGCCGGACGCGTGGGTCGTCACGCTCATCAACAATCGCGGCGTCTACAAACCGCAGCAGGGACTCGCGCAGGTCAACCGCGCGGAGATGGCGGAAGTCTCTCTGAGTCTCGACGGCGCTGGTCTTGAGAGCGCGAACGAGTGGACGACCGATGCTCCTGTAAGCGTGACGCGAGAGAAGGGAAGAGATAGTTTGCGCGTCTCCGTCCCGCCGGGCGGCATCCGCATCATAGAGCTTCTTCCGCGCAAGTAGATGTTGCGGCAGGGTGCGGCGCGCTCCCGCTGATTTGCGAAACGCGGCGGCGCGGCGCATCGCCATTGAAGGCGCTCGTTTGATTTTTCGTGCGTGGTTCTTTTAGGATAGCGCGTCTTCCGGCGGCGGGTCGCCGCAAACGATTGAGTTTCAAGGGGGCGATTCGTGATAAAGGTGGCGCGTCGGTTTTTCGTCAGCGGCGAAGTGCAGGGCGTGGGGTTTCGCTACTTCGCGCAGCGCGTCGCTGCACGTCATCAGGTCGTCGGCTTCGTGCGCAACCTCTTGGACGGGCGCGTCGAAGTCCTCGCCGAAGGGTCGCCCGAAAGCGTCGAAGGATTCAAACACGACATCTCCGTCGGCCCGCGCTCTGCACACGTCGAGGGGGTTGAAGAACTCAGCATCGAGCCGACGGGCGGCTACAGCGCTTTTCGCATCGAAAGGTAAAAGCCATCATCGTTCGGAGTGCGTCCGAAAACTCCGGAACTGAACGCTGAACGCCGACGGCTCGTTTCAACTTATGGATCAACTCAAAGCTCTCATCCGCGAAGTGCCGGACTTTCCGAAGCCCGGCATCAACTTCTACGACATCACCACGCTGCTCAAGCACCCGGACGGCTTTCGTCAGACGATTGACGCGCTGGTCGCGCAGTTTGAAGGCGCGGAGGTGGACACGGTGATCGGCATCGAAGCGCGCGGCTTCATCTTCGCGCCCGCGATGGCTTACAGGTTCGGGGCAGGCTTCGTTCCCGTCCGCAAGCCGGGCAAGCTTCCCTCGGAGTGCGCCTCCGTCTCTTACGATCTGGAATACGGGCAGGACGCGCTGCAAATCCACCGCGACGCCATCGGCGCAGGCCAGCGCGTGCTCATCGCCGACGACCTGCTCGCGACCGGCGGGACAGCGAGGGCTGTCGTCGAACTCGTCGAGCAGTTGGGCGGGCACGTCGTCGGCCTCGCCTTCGTCGTCGAGTTGGAGTTTCTTCCCGGTCGCCAACGGCTCGAAGGCTACGACGTGCGCTCGCTGATCAAGTATCAATCCTGACTGGACGGCTGGACGCTTCAATCCGATTCTGCTAGTTTCACAATCTGTGCTCCCGTAGCTCAGTGGATAGAGCACCTGCCTCCTAAGCAGGGGGTCGCACGTTCAAGTCGTGCCGGGGGCATTACCTCAACATCACCTGTAACACGTCCAACCCGAAAGCCATTTAGCCTTCAGTTCCGCCGCACGGACTCGCAGGCGTTTTTCTTTCGTCATCGAGCGCGCGCGGTGTACGTCTGAAACTCCCGCCGGAAGAAAAATCTTGTCACGCACAGCGCTTGTCTGTAGAATCCTGTCGTCGGCACATTAACCCACAGGTGAAACAAAGCTATGTTCTCATATTCGACTGTTGACGCTGTCTGCTGGCCTGATCGTTCGACGAGATGGTCTCGGCCACTTTTCACTGCCGCCGTCTCCGCCGGGTTTCCTTCGCCCGCAGAGGATTACGTCGAGGGACGCCTCGATCTCAACCGCCATCTCATCAAGCATCCGGTGGCGACATTTTACGTGCGTGTTTCAGGCGATTCGATGATTAACGCGGGCATCTATCCCGGCTCGATTCTGGTGGTTGACCGCGCCGTGGAAGCGGAGGACGGCGACATCGTGATCGCGAGAATCAACGACGAGTTATGCGTGAAGCGTCTGCGAGTGCGCGAGGGGCGCATCTGGCTGACGCCTGAGAACGAGTCGTTCCAGCCCATCGAGGTGATTGCCGAGATGGACTTCGAGGTGTGGGGGCGGGTCATGCACGCGATTAATTCTTACTGAACAAGCAGGAGTCGAAGGGATGGAGCGGCGTCAAGCGGAGGGTGAAGCCCCGCATGAGCGCCGCACATTTCTTCATACGTCTTCCGGCCCGTGGTAACAATCCGTGCTCGCGCTCGTCGATTGCGACAACTTTTACGTCTCCTGCGAGCGCGTGTTCGACGCGACGCTACGGCGTCGGGCCGTCGTCGTGCTCTCGAACAACGACGGCTGCGTGATCTCGCGTTCGGACGAGGCGAAGGCGCTGGGCATCAGGATGGGCGCAACGATCTTGGAGGCGCGTCCGGTCGTCGAGGCGTCGGGCATCGAAGTCCGCTCGTCGAACTACGCGCTTTATGGAGACATGTCGTCGCGCGTGATGGAGACGCTCTCGGCCTGCGCGAAGCGCGTCGAGCGTTACTCGATAGATGAAGCCTTCGTGGAGATACGGGGCGCGAACCCCGTCGAGTTGTGCGCGGCGGGACACCTGATGCGCGAGCGCGTGCGGAGTTGGACGGGCGTTCCCGTCAGCGTCGGTATCGCTCCGACGAAGACTCTCGCCAAGCTCGCATCGCGTCTCGCCAGAAGTTCTTACAAGGCGCGCGGCGTGGTCAACCTCGCGGATTCCCGTTACGTGACGGCGGCGCTCAGGCGCGTGCCGGTGGGCGACGTGTGGGGCATCGGCCCGCGCAGGGCACGCC
>JBAVPI010000835.1:0-1587 GCA_049692915.1 Pyrinomonadaceae bacterium | reverse complement strand
AAAATGCGTAGCTCAAGCCTCATGAAAAAGGAGTAATGAGCATCGCCGTTGAGCATGAAAGGTTCATACTCACGGCGACTGGCAAACGCAATAGAAGTTTACCCTTAACACGGGGTAAGCGCAAGCTTCATCGTGCGGCGGCTGTCCTGTCAGGAGGTTACTCCTGATGGGCAACGCGCGTCCGAAGCCAGCGCGTCTGGCTGAAAAGCTGCGACAGGTTCGGCTTGCTCTCGGACTTTCTCAGTCTGAGATACACAAGCGATTAGGAGTCGAAAACCTCATCGAGTTCAAGAGAATTTCGGACTACGAATTAGGAAAGAACGAGCCGACGCTGATGATTCTCCTGCAATACGCGCGCATCGCGGGCGTCCACATGGAAGCTCTCGTGGATGATGAGATAGAGTTGCCAGAGAAACTCCCCGGCCCCGTGAAGTATGGAGAAATTAAGCGCCAGTACAAGTCCCGCCGTAAAGCAAAGCGTTGAAGAATACGTGTAAACTGTCAGCGCATCTTTCAAACTCCGTGCGGATATTTTGCGGGCGGATTCATTCAGACCAGAGTTTTCAAGCTGATATGTCATCGAAAAAAAATCGTGCGTCCATCTCTCTCTCTTTAGTCTTACTTCTCTCGCTTCTTCACGTCGCGACACCGGCACGCGCGCAAGACTTACAGACGCGGCAGCAACGCGAGCGCACGGTTAATCCTCCCGTCCCCGCTCAGACGCCGACGACGACGCCCGTTCAAAGGCCGACGCCCGCTCAGACGGCGACGACGCCTGCGCGCAACTCTTCCGCCGTCACGCGGACGCTCGAAGAGTTGCGCGCGCGCATCGCGGAGATTACGGGCAGGGCGGAGTTTGCGCCCGCGCACATCGGCGTCAAGGTAGCGTCGCTCGACACGGGGCGCGTGCTGTATGAAGAGGGCGCGGGGAAATGGATGCAGCCCGCGTCGAACATGAAACTCTACACGGTGGCCGCCGCGCTCGACCGCTTCGGGCCGGACTATCGTTTCGTCACCTCCGTCTATGCGCCCGCGCGCCCAGACCGCATGGGGACGGTGCGCGGCGACCTCATCGTTTACGGGCGCGGCGACCCGACCTACGCCACGCGCTTCAACCCCGATGCGCCCGACGATTACTACCACGGCATTGACGAACTGGCGACGCGCATCGCGTCGGCGGGCGTGCGCCGCGTCGAGGGCGATCTCGTCGGCGACGAGAGTTATCTCGACGGCTCGCCGGTCGCGCCCGGTTGGGAGTGGGACGATCTGCAATGGTGGTACGGCGCGGAGCTGAGCGCCCTGACCGTCAATGACAACTCCGTGGATTTGACGGTCAAGCCGGGCGCGCGTGTCGGCGAGCCGTGCCGGATTACGGTCGGCCCCGCGACGCCGCTCGTGACCATCGTTGATCGCACGACGACGACGCCCGCCGGAACAGTCCGCGAGTTGACCGTCCATCGCCCGCTCGGACAGAACGTGATAGAGATTTCGGGAGGCATGCCGGTTGACGACCGCGGCTATACGGCGAGCGTCGCCGTCTCGCGTCCGGCGATGCTGTTCGCGTCAATGCTGCGCGCGTCGCTCGAA
>JBAVPI010000834.1:0-7223 GCA_049692915.1 Pyrinomonadaceae bacterium | reverse complement strand
CTGCTGCGCGGCGACGCGGCCCGTCAACGACGCGGCGAGCGCCATCGTCAGGATGAGGAGCGCAGCCGATACGACGAGAGCGCGTCTCGCCACACTCATGCCGGACGGGGTCTGTTGATCTCTTTTCATGTTCGTTAGCCTTTCAGTCTTCGACTACATGTCTCTTTGATAAATGCGCGCCCGTCTCTCATCCCTCGACGATGCGAAGCGCGCTTGCGACCGCCTTGTAATCTTCGAGTTGTGCCGCTTCGCGACGGTGCGAGGCGAGCACCTGCGGGCTGGGGTGATAGAGCGGCACAAGGAGGCGTCCCCACCACTCTCGTATTCGTCCGGCGTCTTGTTTCAGCGTCAGTTGATGATACTCAACCGACGAGAGCGCGGCAAGCGACACCGCTCCGAGCGTGACGACGACGGGCGGATTGATGATTTCGAGTTGACGGCGCAAAAATTCCGAGCAGTTGGAGACTTCCGCGCGCGCCGGTTTACGGTTCGCGCCCGACTCCGTGCGCGGGTTGCAGAGCGCCGCGTTGGTGATGAACAACCCGGAGCGCGCGAGGTTGATTGACGCGAGGTAACGCGCGAAGTTGCGTCCCGATTGATCTCCTGAGAACGGCACGCGCGTGCGGTCGCCGCCCTGTCTTCCGGGCGCTTCGCCGATGAACATGACGCGTGCATCCACGCGCCCGTTGTGCTCACTCAAGACCGCCGTCCGGCCCTCCATAGCCGCGCAACGGCGACACGCAGAGGCTTCCGCCACGAGCGCGGCAAATCGCGCCGCACCTGCTTCGACGTGCCCTGCGCCCGCAACGTTCATTTCGTAATCGTGATGTCGCGCGAAGTTGAGTTGTAACCGCCGTTCTCGACGGGGTTGCCGTCCTTGTTGACGAGTTCGAGTTTGACGGTGTGCTTACCCGCCGTCCAGCCCGCGAGCCAGACGGGCTGCCACTTCTCTAAGAACTTCGCCTCGCCGCCGTCCACCGAATAACGCACGCGGTATTCGCCGCCGTCGCCTTGCAGTCTGGCGTTCGAGAGCCAGAAGTCAATCATGATCGCGTTTGTGTCGTCGCCCTTGTACTCGCCTTTCGGTCGGCTGTAGGTGAGCAGAGGCTTCGACTTGTCCACCGCGCCGCCGTTGCTCAAGGCCATGTCTTTGCCTTCGGGCGTGCGCGCGGTCGCGGCGTTTGAAGAGGCCGCCGCGTTCGACGAGGCTGCTGCGTTCGAGTTCGCGTGCGATGCGTTGGCGTTCGCAGCGGGCGCGCTCTTGTTGTCGGCCATCCTGTCGCCGGTCGCTGTCGTGGTCGGCTGCGATGCGTCGCCTCCGCCCTTAACGTTGAAGCTCGCCATCTGGAACGAGCCTTCGTTTTTATAACTCTCGTGCCACGGGCGCGAGGCGAAGACGCGCAAAGTGTGTTGACCTTCCGAGACGTTGCGCAACTCGAACGGCTCGTCAAGATTGTAGTAAGCCTCGTAGGGCTGATTGTCGAGGATGACATGGATGTGATTGCCCATGCCGGTCGAGGGGTCTTTCATCGGCTTGTAACCTTTGAGTTCGCCGCCGAGCGTGAGTTTAACTTTCACGGTCGAGCCGTTGACGGTCGAACCGTCGGCGGGCTGCACTATCTTGAGCGCGGGCGCGGCCTCGTCCTGCGTCCCTCGCGCGCTCATCATCTCTTTAACCTTCTTCGGGCGCTCGACCTGCGAAAGCGTCTGCGCGGCGGGCGATGCGGAAGCGGACGGCGACGATGAAGCGTTGATCGTCGCGTTCGCGCCCGTGTTCGCGTTCGGAGCGCAGCCCGCAAGCAGCGCACACGACAGCAGCGTGGCGGAGAGAGCGAAGATGAGATGGAAGCGTCGAGAGAGTTTCATGCCGATCCTCCGAAAGAGAGCAATTAAGATTTCCCGCAAAGTATAAACCCAACCTGCGGCGGGCGCGACTTTGGACGGAAGCGGAAACGCGCCGTGTGACCATCTCAGGGAAGGTCGCACGGCGCGCAGTTAAGATATGAAATCGGTCGCTCAGTCGGTCGCTTGCTCGCTTAACGTCCCGCGCCCTGCGCGCTCGTCTCGTCGCGCAGACGCCCTTCGCAGGCGTTCCAGTCTATGTTCGAGAAGAAGGCTTCGATGTACTTCGGGCGCTCGGCAGGCTTGTAGTCGAGCAGGTAGGCATGCTCCCACACGTCCATCACGAGGACTGGCGCGAAGCCTGAGACGTTGCCCACCTCGTGCAGCGTAATCCAGTGGTTTGAGAGACGCCCGTTGGCCGGGTTCTGGTAGCAGATGGCCCAGCCCACGCCGCGCATCTTGCCGACGCTCGTGAAATCCGCCTTCCAGATGTCGTAATTGCCGAACGACTGCTCCGCCGCTTTGAAAAAATTCGAGTCGCGCGCCGGATCGCCGTTGCCGCCCTGTTTCATGTTGCCGAAGTAGTATTCGTGCAGCACCATGCCGTTGTACTCGAAGCCGAGGCGGCGCGTCAGTTCCGAGTAGGCGGGCATCTCCTCTTGGTCAACCTTCCCGTCTTCGAGAAATTTTGCGATGCGCTCGCTCAGGTTGTTCGTCTCCTTGACGTAACCCTGATAGAGCTTGAAGTGCATCTCCAGCGTCTGGTCGGAGATACCGTTTAAGCCGCTGAGGTTGAAATCCTTCGGCGTATAAGTCGTATTGTCGCTCATTTACATCCTCCTTCGATGAATGCGAGGCTGACACATTCGTTTTACTTTGACGAGTGACAGTGTACTCCCGCCGCGCGCCGCGAAGTGTGCCGAATGGGTTGAGAGCATGAGGCTTTAATGTGACGGAGTAAAAAATATGGCGGAGTAAAAAGACGGGACGCGGGGCGGACGTGCCTCTTGCGGACAACACGCCCGAACTCCCGCGCCCCCTTAACCCCTCAGGGATAACAGTTCCTGCCCGTGGCCTTAAGGCCCGGACAATTCTACTTGCCGAAGACGACGTAATCGCCGTGCGAAGTCGCCATGAAGAAGAGCATCGGAAGCGACAGCCACGCGTTCGTGCGCGAAGCGAGAAAAGCCTTGCGCGCGAGTTCGGGCGGAGCCGGGTCGCCGGAAATCGTGCCAGCGATGATTCGCTTCTGCGCGGGCCAGATGATGCCCCACACGTTCAGAAGCATGATTAAACCCATCGCGCCGCCGATGCCGATGGAGAAAGACTTGTTGCTGCCGTAACTGCCCAACTGCGAATTCAGCCACCAGATAATCGCCGCCGACATTCCGATGGCGAGCACGATGACGACCGCCGCCACAACCCTGCCGTCTTTCGCCACCATCGGCAGAATCAGGAAGTAGATGAGCCAAGTGATGATGCCGATCAGCAGCCAGACGACGAGGACGATCCAGACGTTGACGCCCGCGTTATGCGCGTCGGCGCTGAGAATGTACATCGCATAGTAAGTGAGTCCGGCGAGCACCGTGACGACCGCACCCCAGCGAAAATACCAGAGCGCGGGCGGCATCAAGGCGGGCACGACCACCTTCTTCGTCGGCCCGTCAAGCGCCTTCATGAAGTTGACGTTGACGAGGTTGAAGAAGTAGAGCATCCCGATCCAAGTGATGCCCGCGACGAAGTGCGCCCAGCGCAAAAACACGCGCGCGATGTCCGTCATGGTCGGCGAGTGAAAGAGGTCTTGGAACGTCGCGAAACTCAGCGGCAGATGAACAATTGACTCGAACATTGAAGTCCTCCCGGTTCGGTAGAGGTTGTAAATTTCTTTTCGTCCGGGCCGCACTCGAAACGTGGCGGGGCGGACGGGAGAGAGCCGTAGCGTGCACCCGGAACGCGCCTCTACTTTAGGACGGCGAGAATTTTCTGTGTTCGGTGGCTGCGGCTGAAAAATAGAGCTTGACGAAATTGACGGGCGCGAGATTAGCACCAAGCGTCCCCGCGCGCAATCAACTTTCCTGCGCGCCGGCGCGAGGCTCGCGCTAGTCTTCCGCGGGCCTCGTCCCTGCATCCATCCCGCGCACGCTCGCCTGATTAACGACGACCACTTTCAGGTCATCGTGGACGCGCACCTGACACGAGAGGCGGACGTTCTCGGCCAGCCCCGTCTCCATTGCGAGGCGTGCGCGCTCAAGTTCGCCGATCTCGCCGGGGTCGCCCGCGAGCACCTCGACGCGGCACGTCGTGCACTTCGCATGCCCGCCGCAACGGTGCAGAATATCAATCCCCGCGTCCTCAAGCGCGAGCACGAGCTTGCGCCCCTCTTCGGCCTCGAAAGCTTGCGCGCCCGTCGCCGTCTCCGCATCAATCTTCGGCATAATTTACGCTCCTCGAAAATTTTGTTTGATGGATAACAACTCGGACTTTGGCACAACTCCGACCATGCGGGCAAGTTGTCAGACCGCGCGCTTGGGGCAACAAAAGCAAAAGACGCGACAGGGGCGCGTGGCTCGTTGCGCCGCATGGCTTTCCCCGTCAAAGAGAAAATCATGCGGCGCACACCTGCCGCGCGCCGTGTCGCGCCTTTCAAAAATGACGAAACTTCGCCGACCGTTTACGCCGTGAACGAAGAGCCGCAACCGCAGCCGCCCGTCGCGTTCGGGTTCGTGAAAGTGAAGCCCGAACCCATCACGTTCGTCACGTAATCAATCTCGACGCCGTTCAAATACTGCGCGCTGAACATGTCAACGAACAGGCGCACGCCGCCCGACGTAAACACGTGATCGTTCGGGCGCGAGTCCTCTTCGATGTTCAGGCTGTACTGAAAACCGGAGCAACCGCCCGGCACGACGCGGACTCTCAGGCCCGCCGTCTCCGGCAAACCCTCTTCGCCCGTCATAAACTTGCCGATCTCGACCGCCGCTGCGTCCGAGACGCTGAGCGTCATCGGCGGAAGCTGTGTCGTCGTCGCCGTCTCCTGCTCACTGATATTCGCTGCCATATGATTCTTCCCCCAATTCAATTTTAATTACAGATGTTTGACTCGCGATTCGGTTGCTTGCCGCACCTGAAATCGGAGCGCTTTATGTTGACCGACGCCCGCCGACTTCGGAAATCGCCTGTATTCTAACGGGCCTTGCTCAAAACGACCAGCTCCGGCTTCATCGCTTCAATCGAAACTTGTCGTGCCACCTCTTCGGCCACGTGGCGAAAAGCGGCGGACTGCGGCGACTCTGGATTGCTCACGACGACGGGTATTCCTGTGTCGCCGCCCTCGCGCACTTCCATTCCCAGAGGCACTTCGCCCAGAAAAGGCACGCCGTACTTATCGGCCAACTTGCGCCCGCCGCCCTCGCCGAAAATGTTGTAACGCGCGCCCGTGTCCGGCGCGACGAAGTAGCTCATGTTCTCGACCACGCCGAGGACGGGCACGTTGACCGTCTCGAACATCCTCAAAGCGCGCCGCACGTCCGAAACGGCGACCTCCTGCGGCGTCGTCACGAGCACCGCGCCCTGCACGGGAACGAGTTGCGCCAGACTAAGCTGCACGTCGCCCGTGCCCGGCGGCATGTCCACGATCAGGTAATCGAGTTCGCCCCACTCCACGTCCTGCAAAAACTGCCGGACGAGACTGTGCAGAATCGGCCCGCGCACAATCATCGGCTCGTCGCCCGGCTTCAAGACCGCCATGGACATCAACTTGATGCCGTGCGCTTCGAGCGGGATCAGCTTGTTGACGTTGACGCGCGGCTGCATGTGGCCGACGCCGAGCATCAGAGGCACGTTCGGCCCATAGACGTCCGCGTCCATCAACCCGACGCGTGCGCCGTCGCGCGCGAGGCTCACCGCGAGGTTGACCGCCACCGTTGACTTGCCGACGCCGCCCTTCCCCGAAGAGACGGCGATGATGTTGCGGATGCCCTGCACGGCGACTTTTTCGCCGAAGCCGCGGCCCTGCGGAACCTCCGCGTCCATCGTCACTTTCACCGAGGCCACGCCCGGCAAGGCCGAGACGAGCGAGCGCGACTGGCCCTCCATCTCTTCTTTGACGGGACACGCGGGCGTCGTCAGCACGATGCGGAAAGAAACGTCGCCGCCCTCGATTTTCAAATCCTTGATAAAGCCGAGGCGCACGATGTCTTTGTGCAAATCCGGGTCAATGATCTGCGACAACGCCCCGTAAACGTCGGCTTCTGTAACTTGTGCCATAAGATTTTCCGTGCACGCCCCGGACGGCAAAAACACAAATCCGGTCATCACGTGCGACTTGTGATTATAGCATCGCGTGCCGTTTAAGTCCCGCCGCGCATGCGTTGACGAGCGCGCGTTTAGCAGACATGATGTGTCCGACGGAGGTAATTTGTGAGCGACAACTCTCAAGCAAATGCGTCGGTTTCGCCGGAATTAAAGATCGTCCACGCCGCCTGCCCGCACGACTGCCCCGATACGTGCGCGATGCTCGTGACGGTGGAAGACGGCGTGCGCGCCCTGCGCGTAGCGGGCGACCCCGCGCACCCTTTCACGCGCGGGACGCTCTGCACCAAAGTCGCCGATTACGAGCAACGCACGCACAGCACGGAGCGCGTCAAGACTCCCCTGCGGCGCGTCGGCGCGAAAGGCGAGGGACGCTTCGTGCCCATCAGTTGGGATGAAGCGCTCGACGAGATCGCCGCGCGCTTCGGTGCGCTTGCCGCGTCCGCAGAGGGCGCGCAGACGATTCTGCCCTACAGCTATTCAGGCACGCTCGGCCTCGTGCAGAACCAGTCCATGGACAGGAGATTTTTTCATCGCCTCGGCGCGTCGCTGCTTGATCGCACGATCTGCGCGACCGCCGGTGCCGAAGCCTACAAGGCGACCGTCGGCGCGAGCGTCGGCACAGACCCGGAAGCTTTTAAGGATGCGCGCCTCATCATTCTGTGGGGCACGAACACGATCACGAGCAACGTCCATCTCTGGCCGTTCATTCTCGAAGCGAAACACAAGGGCGCACGCGTCGTCGCCATTGACCCGCGCCGCACGCGCACCGCCGACAGTTGCGATGAGCACATCGCGCCGCTCCCCGGCACCGACGCCGCGCTCGCGCTCGGATTGATGCACGTCATCTTCGCCGAAGGATTGGAAGACAAAGATTATCTCGAACACTATACGGTCGGCGCTGAAGACCTCAGGCGGCGTGCGTGCGAATATCCGCCGGAGCGCGTCGCGGAGATTTGCGGCCTCGAAGCGGGGGCGATTGTCCGTCTCGCGCGTCTTTACGCCACGACGCGCCCCGCCGTCATCCGCATGAACTACGGCTTGCAGCGGCACGCGGGCGGCGGCATGGC
>JBAVPI010000833.1:0-3334 GCA_049692915.1 Pyrinomonadaceae bacterium | reverse complement strand
GTCGCGCCCGCCGATTTGAACGAAGAGGGTTACGTCTTGAGCGTCGGCGCGGACGAGGTGGTCGTCGCGGGCCGGACGGCAGCGGGCATCTTCTACGGCATGCAAACCTTGAAGCAGTTGGTGCGGGGCGAGGGCGAGGCCGTCTATATACAGGGCGCGCGCATCACCGACTGGCCGACGATGCGCTGGCGTGCCGTCTCCGACGACATCAGTCGCGGCCCCGTCCCCACCGTCGAGTACGTCAAGCGGCAGTTGCGCACCTTCGCTTACTTTAAGCTCAACATGCACTCGCTCTACATGGAGCACACGTTCGCGTCCGCGTCGCACCCGCTGATCGGCCCCGAAGGCGGCTCGATGACGCCGACGGAGATTCGCGAACTCGCCGACTACGCACGGCGCTATCACATCGAACTCGTCCCCGAACAACAGACGTTCGGCCATCTCCACAAGGCTCTCCGGCTTGAGAAGTACAACGAACTGGCCGAAGTGCCTTACGGCGACGTGCTCTCGCCGCAGGACGAAGGCTCTTACCGGCTCATCGCCGACCTGTACAGGGAACTCGACGAAATCTTTCCCGGCAAATTCTTTCACATCGGCGCTGACGAAACTTTCGAGTTGGGCGCGGGCCGCAGCCGCGACGAAGTCAAAGCGAAGGGCGTCGGCGCGGTTTACTTCGAGCACCTGCGACGCGTGCGCGAGATGTTGCAACCCTACCGGAGGCGTCTGATGTTCTGGGGCGACATCGCGCTCAACCATCCAGACCTCATCGGGAGCGTGCCGAAAGATTTGATCGTGATGAACTGGGCATACGGCCCGAACGACAGTTACGCGGCGCGCATCAAGCCGTTCAAGGACGCGGGCCTTGAGCAGTTCGTCTGTCCCGGCGTGCAGAATTGGAATCAGATTTTCCCGAACATGGATGCCGCCGTCGTCAACATCCCGAACTTCGTGCGCGACGGGCAGGCGGCAGGAGCGCTCGGCATGATGAACACGTCTTGGGACGACGACGGCGAATCTCTTTTCGAGATGACATGGTACGCCGTCGCGCTCGGTGCGGCTGCTTCATGGCAGGATGCGCCGGTGGACGTGAAGAGGTTCGACGCGAATTTCAGCTGGGTATTTTTTCGACACGACGGCGACGAATTGACGAGAGCGATTCGCGCACTCGGAAGCGTCAACGCGCTGCTCGGCATCACTTCGAGCGATGAACTTTTCTGGCGCGACCCTTTCGCCGCCGGATTCGTCGAAGACCGCGCGCGACCGCTCGCGGAAAAAACGCGTGCGATGCGCCTCATGGTCGAGGGGGCGGAAGAAACCATCTTGCGCGAGCGTTCGCGCGTCCGTCGCAATGCGTCGGCGCTCGAAGCGATGCGTTTCGCCGCGCTGCGCTTCGACCACATGGGGCGGCGGATGCAGGTCGTCGAAGCGTTCAGCCGCGCCTACTGGGACGCCTATCTCAATCTCGGCGACGCGCGCAAGGTCAGGCGTCTGCGCAACTATTCAGGGGCCGTCTATAATAATTTGCGCGAGATGGCCGAAGAGTTGACGGCGTTGCGCGAAGACTATCGCCGCCGGTGGCTCGCCGAGAATCGTCCCTTCTGGCTCGCGAGCGTGCTGGCGCGCTACGATCTCTCCGTCGGCAACTGGCTCGCCAAAAGCCGCGCCGTGCAGGAAGTCCTGCGTGATTACGATGAGACTTCGACGCTGCCCAACCCGCAGGATTTCGGACTCGGACCGCGCCCCGACGAAAGGGACGCGCCGCGCTGAATTACCCCTGTGATAAATATTTTCCGCGTGATGAGTGGAGATAAATCATGGATGAAGCGGTGAAAAATTTCCGTGAGACAGTTGAGCGCGCCGCCCTGCAACTCTCGCGGATGTCGGAATCACCCTCCAACGGCAGCGGCGGCGCGGGCGATGAAGTATAATGATTCACCGTTTACTAATCCTGAATCTCGCGGACTGCTGAACCCGGTGAACCAACATTCCAACTTAGACCTGCACGCGATGGCCCGGCGTGTGATGATTGACAACGGCTTCGCGCCGGATTTTCCGCCGGACGTTTCCCGCGAACTGCAAATGTTCGCGGGAGCGCCGGACGCTTCTCCCGCCGATGCTTCGTTCAAAGACATGCGCGGTCTGCTGTGGTCTTCGATTGATAACGAAGAATCGCGCGACCTCGATCAGGTCGAGTACGCCGAGCGTCTGGCAAACGGCGACATACGCCTTCTGATCGGCATCGCGGACGTTGACCACTTCGCGCACAAAGGCTCTGCGCTCGACATCCACGCGCTCGCCAATACGGTTTCGGTCTATACGCCCGTCGCCGTTTTTCCGATGCTGCCGGAAAAACTCTCGACCGATTTGTCTTCGCTGCTCGAAGATGTGGACAGGCTCGCCGTCGTCATCGAGTTGGCGGTCAGCGGCGACGGCGTGGTGAGTTCGACGGACGTGTATCGCGCCGTCGTGCGTAACCGGGCCAAGCTCGTTTACGAGTCGGCGGGCGCATGGCTTGAGGGACGCGCGAGCGCGCCCGCTGCCTTCGCTCGCGTGGAGGGGCTGGAAGAGCAGATCAAACTACAGGACGAGACGAAGGAGCGTCTGCGCGCGTTGCGGCGCAAGAACGGCGCGCTCGAACTCGAATCGGTCGAGGCCGTGCCAATCGTCACGGACGGAAAAATCACAGACCTCCGCGCCAGAGTGCATAACCGCGCGCAGGACATCATCGAGAGTTTCATGGTCGCGGCCAACACGGCGATGGCCGAATTTTTGGAAGCGAAGGGCGTGCCTTCATTGCGCCGCGTCGTGCGGACGCCGGAGCGCTGGCCGCGCATCGTCGAACTCGCGGAGAGTTTCGGCGAGCATCTGCCCGCCGCCCCGGATTCGCCCGCCCTCGCCGAATTTCTCGCACGTCGCCGGGCGGCGGACGCGGCGCACTACCCAGACCTCTCGCTCTCCGTGATGAAACTCATGGGGCCGGGCGAGTACGCCGTGGAAGCGCCGGGCGTCGAGCAGGAGGGCCACTTCGGTCTCGCCGTACACGACTACACGCACTCGACCGCGCCCAATCGTCGTTATCCCGATCTCGTGACGCAGCGATGTCTCAAACAGGTCATCGCGGGCGATGCGGCAGCTTACACGCGCGACGAACTCGAAGCGATTGCTGAGCGTTGCAACCGTATGGAAGACGCGGCGCGCAAGGTCGAGCGCCTGATGCGCAAGGCCGCCGCCGCCGTGCTCTTGAGCAATCGTCTGGGCGAGACTTTCGACGCCATCGTGACCGGCGCAAGCGGGAAGGGAACATTCGTGCGCCTGCTCGCGCCGCCAGCTGAGG
>JBAVPI010000832.1:0-6756 GCA_049692915.1 Pyrinomonadaceae bacterium | reverse complement strand
CGAAGGGCGCAATCGAGCGCGGCCAGATGATGCCGTCCGCGTCGTAATGCGACTCGATGGCGGCGGTGATGATGCGCTCGACGCCGATGCCGTAGCAGCCCATCTCGACGGCGACCTCCTTGCCCTCCTGCGTCAGCACGCGCGCGTTCATCGAATCGGAATACTTCGTGCCGAGCTTGAAGATATGGCCCACCTCCATCGCCTTGAAGACTTCGAGCGTCCCCGTCTCACAGTTCGGACACGCTTCGCCCGACTTGACCGTGCGGAGGTCTGCCCACTTGGTAATATCAGCGTCGCGCATAACGTCCACGAAGCGGAGATGGAAGTTATCTTTGTTTGCGCCCGTTGTCATGTTGCGGCGGCCATCCAATGCCTTATCAGCAACAATGGTAAATTCCGTTTCCGGGTATTTGTACCCTTTCCGACCGTTAGGATAAGTCTCCGTCACAGACATGATTCTTTTCTTTGCTCCTACTGGGCCAAGACTGCCGGGACTTGCTTGAAGCAGTTCACGTATCTCTTCAGGATATGCTTGGCGCACTCCGCCCCCGCCAAAAGCATCAGTTAGCTTCGTCTCTTGCAACTGATCATTGCCTCTCAAAAGAACAAGGATGGGTCTAGGTCTGGCATTTCCCCAACCCTTATCAGTCATATAAACGAGCGTTTTTATCTGTCTATCAGCCGTCGCGCCGCCGGGGAAGTTGATTAAATCTTCAATCGTCCGCACGCCGGGTGTGGCGAACTCTTCCGGCGCATCCGGCCCCGCTTCATACGTGACTGAGGGCAGGCGCGAAGTGGCCTTCTCAAGATTCGCCGCATAACCGCAACTCTCGCACGTCGCGATTAAATCCTCGCCCGCGTCCGTCTTGACGACAAACTCGCTCGACTCCGCGCCGCCCATCGAACCCGATGATGCTTCGACGATGGCGAACTTGAGGCCCGCGCGCGTGAAGATTTTTTTGTAAGCTTCCTTCTGTATCTCGAACGAGCGGTCGAGGCCCGCGCGGTCAACGTCGAAGGTGTAGGCGTCCTTCATCGTGAACTGGCGGACGCGCATCAGGCCCGACTTCGGGCGCGGCTCGTCGCGGAACTTCGTCTGTATCTGATACCACGTCTGCGGCAGTTGCTTGTACGAGCGCAACTCGTGACGCGCGATGGAGGTGAACACCTCTTCGTGAGTCATGCCGAGGCACATCTCTGCGCCCCTGCGGTCTTTGAGTCGGAACATGTCGCTGCCGATGGCATTCCAGCGGCCCGACTCTTCCCAAATCTCCTTCGGGTGAATCGCGGGCAGAAAAAATTCCTGTCCGCCGGCCGCGTTCATCTCTTCGCGAATAATCTCCATCACGCGCATCGCGACGCGCTGCATGAGCGGCAGATACGAATAGACGCCCGCCGAAAGTTGACGAATCAGGCCCGCGCGCAAAAGTAGTTTGTGCGAAATGACCTCGGCGTCAGCCGGTACTTCGCGAAGTGTGGGGATGAAAAATTGTGACCAGCGCATAGAGTTGTTAATCGAAGCTCCTTCGTGACGGGTAGAAAGTCCCCGCCGAAATGTCCGCCCATTCTCGCGCAGGGTACGCGCCCAACGCAACGCGAGCGCAACGCGGGCTTTATCCCGAACAAATTCTTAAGCGACAATGCGCCGATGAGAATCGCGATTATCGGCGGCGGCATCGGCGGCCTGACGGCGGCACTCGCTCTGCGTCGTGCGGGGTTCGAGCCTGAAGTCTTCGAGCAAGCCCCCGCGCTGCTCGACGTGGGCGCGGCCATCGCCGTCTGGCCGAACGCGATGCGTATCCTGCAACGGCTCGGCATCGGCGGTGAGGTCGTCGCACACGGCGGCGTCATCAAACGCGCGCGTTGGCTCAAACAGGACGGTCGTCACCTCAACGAGTTCGCGTTGCCGGACGAAGACGCGCCCGCCGTCGCACTGCATCGAGCCGATTTACAGGCCACGCTGCGAGCCTCGATTCCGCCGTCTTCGATTCATCTGGGAAAGCAGTTCGAGGCTTACAGGACGGGGCTTGAAATCGTCCGCGTGAGTTTTACTGACGGCGCTTTCGTCGAGTGCGACGCCTTAATCGGCGCGGACGGCCTGCACTCTCACGTCCGCGCGCAAATGCTCGGTGACGGCGATCCCGTCTATCGCGGCTACACGGTGTGGCGCGGCATCGCGACGCTCGAACACGCGAAACTTCCTCCCGACACGGCCACGGAAATTTACGGCATCGGCAGACGCTTCGGCATCGGCCCGCTCGGACACAACCGCACGGGTTGGTGGGCGACGACGAACGAACCCGTCTCGAACGTCGAAGCGTCTTCGGAGCACAAGTCGAAACTCCTGCGACTCTTTGAGGGGTGGTGCGCGCCCGTCAATGAACTGATCGCGGCGACGCCGACCGAACGCATCCTGCGCAACGCCGCCTACGACCGCGCGCCCGCGTCGCGTTGGGGCGAGGGACGCGTGACGCTTCTCGGCGACGCCGTGCATCCTTTGACGCCCAATCTAGGACAGGGCGGCTGCATGGCGATTGAAGACGCCGCAGTTCTCACGCGTTGTTTCGAGAAGTACGCGGATGTGCGTCGAGCCTTGCGAAGCTACGAAGCGCACAGGCGCACGCGCACCGCGACTGTCAGCAGTTATTCGCGGCGCTACGGCGCGGTCGGCCAGTGGTCAAGCCCGCGCGCGGTTCGTCTGCGCGGCGCGATGCTCTCAAGCATTCCGGCATCCGTGGGCCGCAAACTGCTGCGCCTCATCTTCGACTACGACGCGGACGCTGTTCCTCTCTAAATCCTTACGAAGGACTGTGATTGCGAGAATAATTTGAGCGCCCGTTTTGACGCTCACGGAAGCGTGATTGATTGCGGGACGGTGGGGCGTGATGTAACATCAATCTCTCGTAAATACGCGCCTTTTTACATCAAACGGGCGGCACTCGCCGTCCAAGCCCAAGGAGAAGAGATGGACGACCTGCGAAATGCGCCGCTCGCCGAAGTGGACTCTTTAATCAGCCGCGCGATTGACGACGAAGTGACGCGCCAGACCGAGGGGCTGGAGTTGATCGCCTCGGAGAATTTCGTGAGCGAGGCGGTGCTTGAAGCGATGGGTTCGGTCTTCACGAACAAGTACGCCGAAGGGTATCCGAAGAAGCGTTATTACGGCGGATGCGAGTTTGCGGACGTGGTGGAGCAGGCGGCGATTGACCGTGCCAAACAGATTTTCGGCGCGGAGCACGCCAACGTCCAACCGCACAGCGGCGCGCAGGCCAACATGAGCGTCTATCTCGCGGCCATTCAGTACGGCGACGGGATTCTCGGCATGAACCTCTCGCACGGCGGGCATCTGACGCACGGGCATCCGCTCAACTTCTCAGGCTTGAGTTACAAGGTGGCCGACTATGGCGTCTCGAAAGAGACGGAGCAGATTGATTACGACGAGTTGCAGCGCGCGGCGGAAGAGCACAAGCCGAAGATGATCGTCTGCGGCGCATCCGCCTATCCGCGCATCATAGATTTCGAGCGCATCGGCCAGATCGCCAAGAGCATCGGCGCGCGAGTCATGGCCGACATCGCACACATCGCAGGCCCCATCGCCGCCGGACTCCACCCGTCGCCCGTCCCGCACGCCGATTACGTGACGACGACGACGCACAAGACTCTGCGCGGCCCGCGCGGCGGTCTTATCCTCTGTCGCGAAGAGCACGCGAAGGAAGTTGACCGCAGAGTCTTTCCCGGCGTGCAGGGCGGCCCGCTCGTCCACATCATCGCGGCGAAGGCCGTCGCGTTCGGCGAAGCTTTGCGCGAAGACTTCAAGGATTATCAGCGACGTGTCCTGAGCAACGCGAAGGCGCTCGCGGCGGAGATGGCGGCGCAGGGCTTTCGCCTCGTCTCCGGCGGCACGGACAATCATCTCGTGCTCGTTGATGTCTTCATGGGTGGAAAGGGCATCACGGGCAAGGTCGCCGAAAAGGCGCTCGACGCCGCCAGCATCACCGTCAACAAGAACACCATCCCGTTCGACACCAATTCGCCCTTCACGGCTTCCGGCATCCGGCTCGGCAGCCCTGCGCTGACGACGCGCGGCATGGGCGAAGACGAGATGCGCCAAATCGCGCGCCTCGTCGCCTCTGTCCTCCACGAGCCTGAGTCGGAAGAGGTGCGCCGCACCGTCACGCAGTCCGTCCACGAACTGACCGCGCGCTTTCCCCTCTACCCGAAACGCCTGCGCGCCCGCGCCCCTGAAATCGAAGCGATGGGCGCTGACTAATCTTTGAGCTTTAACCCACACATGGAAGAAATCTTCGGCCCACAAGGACTCATCGCGCGGGCGCATCCAGAGTACGAGCACAGGCCCGGCCAGATACAGATGGCCGAGGCCGTGCTGCGCGCGTTCGAGGAGCGCCGTCATCTCGTCGTCGAGGCGGGGACGGGGACGGGAAAGACTCTGGCTTATCTCGTCCCTGCGATTGCGGCGGCGACGGCGCGGGGCGGGCGCGTCGTCATCTCGACGGGAACGAAGAACCTGCAAGAGCAGTTGATGGAGAAGGACATCCCTTTTCTTCAACACGTCCTGCCGAAAAAATTCACCGCCGCTTACATGAAGGGGCGCGGGAATTACGCCTGTTTGCATCGCATCAAGAAGGCGGAGACGAGTCCGATTCTGGACGGACTCGACGACGTTGACTATTTCGACGAGGTGCGGCACTGGGCGCGCGACTCGGAGTCGGGAGACCGCGCGGAGTTGACTGAGTTGCCGGAACATCTCTCCTTCTGGCGACACATAGATGCGCGCTCGGAAATCTGCCTCGGCCAGAAGTGTCCCGACTACGACCCCTGCTTCATCACGCGCATGCGCCAGCGCGCGTCCGATGCCGACATCATCATCGTCAATCATCATCTCTTCTTCGCAGACCTCGCGCTCAGAGGCGGCGAGTACGGGCAGGTCATCCCCGACTACTCCGCCGTCATCTTCGACGAAGCGCACACGGTCGAGGACGTGGCGGCTGAATACTTCGGCGCGCAGGTCTCGAACTATCAGATCGAGGACATGCTGCGCGATTTGCAGCAGTTACCCATCACGGACGCGAGCGTCAATCGCGAGTTGACGAAGAGCGCGGGACGCCTTGCGCGCTTCAGTGAAAATTTCTGGATGGGCTTTACACGCGACTCGCGCGGCGAAGAGGGACGCTACCCCGTTGTGCCGGGCACGTTCGCGCGCCAGAATCGCGCGGGCGAAATCGAGGCGACCCCGCTCGGCGATGCTTATCTCAGTCTCGACGGCGCGCTGCAAAGAATGGAGACGACGCTCGACGCGCTTAAAGATCAGCCGCCGGAGGTCGAGAACCTCTTGCGTCGCATACGCGAGGCGCGTTTCAATCTTGAATTCATCGTGGCGGGCGACGACCGCAGTTACGTTTACTGGACGGAGCGGCGCGGGCGCGGCCTCTTCCTGCGCGCTTCGCCGATTGACGTGTCGAAGCTGCTGCAAGACAAACTCTTCGACCGCGTGGAGACGGTCGTTCTCACCTCGGCGACGCTCGCGAGCGCGGGCAATTTCGATTTCGTGAGGCGCAGGCTCGGACTCGGCGCAGACCCGGATGACTTTCGCGGAGAGCAAAATCCCGGCGAAAAGACCGACGAGTTGATCGCGCCTTCCGGCTACGATTACCAGAATCAGGCGGTGCTTTATCTGCCGCCGCGCATGCCCGACCCGCGCTCGGCTGAGTGGGCGGAAGCGGCTGCCGACGAAGTGGTCAAGCTGCTGGAAATCTCCGAAGGCCGCGCCTTCGTCCTCTCGACATCTTTGAGCGGCATGCGCTCGCTCTACGAACGCGTTGCGCCGCGCGTCGAGTTCCCGTGCTTTGTGCAAGGGAGCGCGGCCAAGGCGGGACTGCTTGAAAAATTCCGCCGCACGCCGCACGCCGTACTCTTCGCCACTTCGAGCTTCTGGCAGGGCGTTGACGTGCGCGGGCGTCAACTCTCTTGCGTCATCATAGACAAACTGCCGTTCGCCGTGCCGAGCGACCCCATCGTCGCCGCGCGTCAGAAATTCATCGAAGCGGGCGGCGGCTCAAGCTTCTACGAGTACAGCGTGCCGCAGGCGATCATCAGTTTGAAGCAGGGGTTGGGACGCCTGATTCGCAGCGCGACAGACCGCGGCGTTCTCGCCGTCCTCGACCCGCGTTTGAGGACACAGGCCTACGGACGACTCTTCCTCAAAAGCCTCCCGCCCTGCCGCGTGACGACCAACATCGGAGAGGTCGCGGAAGTCTTTGACGACGAGACGGAGCGCGCGAGTATTCAACCCGCTTGAGCCTGTCGCGGTTTAGTCGAACGTCGTCGTGTGAATCTTGAGATTGCCCGCTTGCGGCTTCTCGCCGCAAACCCTAAACTTCGATTTATGTTTGAAGTGATGATCGAGCGCAACTTTTCGAGCGCGCATCAACTGCGCGGCTACAAGGGCAAATGCGAAAATTTGCACGGGCACAACTACAAGGTGGAAATCTACGCGCGCGGGCGTGAACTCGACAATATCGGGTTGCTCGTGGATTTCGGAGAGTTGAAAGCGGCGGCTGATGAGATCGTCGCGTATCTCGACCATCGCAACATCAACGAGTTGCCGCCGTTCGACGCGGAGTTGAACCCTTCGGCCGAGAACCTCGCGCGCTATTTTCTCGAACAGGTCGCGCAACGCGTCGGCGACGAGCGCGTGCAGGTCTATAAAGTGCGCTGCTTCGAGACGCCGACGAGCGT
>JBAVPI010000831.1:0-4633 GCA_049692915.1 Pyrinomonadaceae bacterium | reverse complement strand
GCGCGGGCGAGTCGCCGCTGGCTCGCGTCGCGGAGTTCGTCAACACGACCTGCCCGACCTGCGACGGCCCCGCGCGGCGCGAGACGGACACGATGGACACGTTCGTTGATTCGTCTTGGTACTTCTTCCGCTACTGCGATCCGCATAACGACGATGCGCCCTTCGACAAAGAGAAGGCGGCTTACTGGGCACCCGTCGGCCAGTACATCGGCGGCGTCGAGCATGCCGTCCTGCACCTGCTCTACACGCGCTTCTGGACGAAGTTCATGCGCGACATCGGTTTGATTACTTTCGGCGAGCCGGTCAAGAGACTCCTGACGCAGGGCATGGTCGTCGCCGAAACTTTCTACCGCGACGGCGAGGATGCGGGGCAGAAAATTTATTTCAATCCGGCGGATGTCGAAATCGTGCGCGACGACAAGGGTCGTGTGACGAGCGCGACGCTTGCGAGCGACGGGCACGCGGTCTCCGTCGGGCCGTTCGAGAAGATGTCGAAGTCGGCCAACAACGGAGTTGACCCGGACGAGATGATCGGAGCTTACGGGGCAGACGCCGTTCGTCTGTTCAGTCTCTTCGCCGCGCCCGTGGACAACGATCTGCGCTGGCAGGAGACGGGGATAGACGGCGCGGTCAGATTCCTGCGACGTGTTTACAACACCGTCTTCCGCTGGCGCGACGCTCTGCGCAGTGCTCCGCGGGACGCACCCGCCGTCGCGGAGTTTTCCGGCGATGCGCGTCATTTGAGGCACGAGACGCACCGCGCGATTGCGCGCGTCACGGAAGACTTCGAGCGGATGCACTTCAACACCGGCATCGCGGGCTTGATGGAATTGTCGAACGCGCTCGGCGATTTTCCGTCGAAGGCGGGAGAGGCTACGCCGCCCGACCTCTTCGCCGTGCGCGAGGCACTGGAGGCGCTGGTCTTGATGCTCGCGCCGTTCACGCCGCATGTCTCGGAAGAGATGTGGGAGGCGTTGGGGCACGCGGGCGGTCTGCTCGACGGCGGCGTGGCGCGCTGGCCGCGGTTGATCGAGGAGTTGGCGCGCAAGGACGAGTTGGAGATTCCCGTGCAGGTCAACGGCAAGCTGCGCGGTCGGCTCGTGACGAGCGCAGACGCTTCGGAGGAAGAGTTGCGCGCAGCAGCCCTCTCGGATGAGAAGGTGCGGGGCTGGACGGAAGGGAAGCAGATCGTCAAGGTCATCGTCGTCCCGCAACGTCTCGTCAACGTCGTCGTGAAATAGGGGGATAGCTTCTAACCCAGTAAACTGTATTCGACAATTTGCCGGATAGAAACCTCTTGCTCCTTCGTTTTGGTTGAGCCTGCCGTCAGAAGCAGAGTATTATCCGGCTGTGATAAATCGATTTTACGTCCATAACTTTCGGTGCTTGGAAAACTTCGAGTTACCAATTCGGGGCCAATCGTCTCTCCTGCTAATTGGGAAGAACGGCGCGGGCAAAACGACAGTTGGCCTTGCGCTGGAAATTCTACAGAGGATCGCCCGGGGTACGAACCGAGTAAACGACCTAGTGAAGGTGAAGGATTTCACTCGTGGATATCGAGGCGTGCCCATGCGGTTTGAAATCGAGATCGAGTTGGACGACATGACCTACGAGTACGTTGTCGCCTTTGAGTTACCCGAGAACTTCAAAGAATTACGCGTGCTCGAAGAGAAACTCTTGGTCGGCGGCAAGCCAATCTACACTCGGGAGTTGGCGCAAGTGCATCTTGCAAAAACGGGCACGGACAAGGAGGCGAGCTTCCTTATCGACTGGCACTCAGTGGCTCTGCCGATAGTTCAGGAACAGTCGGAGAATGATCCTTTATTCATTTTCAAGCAATGGATCGCTCGTATCCTCATCCTTCGTCCGATACCAAGTTTAATTCTTGGCGACTCCAACAATGAGATTCTACAGCCAAATCCTCAGGTCACTGACTTTGGCGCATGGTTCTCAGGTCTGCTGGCCGACACGCCATCTGCATACACGGCAATTTACACTTATCTCAAGCAGGTGATGCCCGACGTAAAGGACATTAAGAATCCTGTCATCGGCACAGACTCTCGAAGCCTTACTGTTCAATTCTCCAACGGCCAAGGAAGCTTTACTCTTCCTTTCGGAGACCTATCCGACGGTGAGAAATGCTTTATGATTTGTGCCTTGGTGCTTGCCACTAACAAAGCATATGAGAAGGTACTTTGTTTCTGGGATGAACCTGACAATTACCTCGCCATGGATGAGGTTGGACATTTCGTGTTAGCGCTTCGCGCAGCATTTCTATCTGGCGGTCAGTTTATCGTTACCTCACATAATCCCGAGGCCATTCGCCGTTTTTCCGAAGAGAACACGCTTCTTCTTTACAGGAGAAATCATCTTGAGCCTACTCTTGTTCGTCAGCTCAACGAACTTCAAATTAGTGGTGATATCGTCAATGCTCTTATTCGCGGCGATATTGAAGTATGAGTGTCAACAAGGATAGACCACATATCTTAGTGCTTCCCGAAGACAAGGCCAATGAGCAATTGGCAAATGGTTTTCATTTGGAGTTTGGCTCGATTCGGCAAATGCAAGTACTTCCAGTAGCGGGTGGTTGGAACGCAGTTCTAGACATTTTCAACTCAGAGCATGTAACTGGAATGGATCGTTACTTCCATCGGTACATGATTCTGTTGATTGACTTCGATGGTGTGCAAGGTAGGTTAGATAAGGTGAAGGCTCGCATTCCAGAACATTTGGCAGGGAGAGTTTTCATCCTCGGTGTCTGGAGTGAACCCGAAGATCTTAAGAGAGTTATCGGGGAGTCCTGCGAAATCATTGGTCGGAAGTTAGCGGAAGAGTGCCGCAACGAAACCGATGAGATTTGGAAGCATGATCTCCTGCGACACAATGTAGGCGAGCTTGACCGTTTGCGTGAGCATCTTCGTCTGATCTTGTTTGAGGTCGTTTGAACGACGAGAGGCTAATGTTGGCTCGTGTGCATAGGCTCAAACCAGATTGTATAATGCCTTGTCTCATATACTGTGTATTGTTAAAATTTTTCTCAGGTTCGAGCAGTTGTCGGCTTCCAGTTGCGGGGCGCGTTAATTCTCCGGTCAGAGTTCCGGCGCAAGTGTTGTCCGGTCGCCCGCGCGCTTCTCTTTAGGCCACCCGATGAAAGAGTGCCCGGCATGTAGCCGTTGTTACCCCGACCACGTCAACCACTGTCCGAGCGACGGTGATCTTCTCAAATTCACAATCACGGGCGAGCCGGTGCTCGACGGGCGCTACCAGTTGGAGAAGCGTCTGGGACAGGGCGGCATGGGCGTCGTCTTCAAGGCACGCCACATCTTCCTCAAGACGCAGCACGCGATCAAGATCATCCTTCCAGACCTCGTGGGCAACGACCCTTCGCTCGCCACGCGCTTTCGTCAGGAGGCGATGGCCGCCGCCGCCGTCCATCATCCGAACACGATCAGCGTCACGGACTTCGGCATCGTCAGCGGCACGATGCCGTTTCTCGTCATGGAGTTTATCGAGGGGCCTTCGCTCCACGAGATTCTTCAACGCGAGAAGAAACTGACGCCCGCCCGCGCGCTCGAAATCATGCTGGCCGTCTGTGCGGGCGTCGCCGCCGCGCATAGCTTCGGCATCGTCCATCGCGATCTCAAACCGCTCAACATCATCCTCAAGGCCGGTCGCCCCATCGGTGAAGCCGTCAAGGTGCTCGACTTCGGGCTGGCGAAAATCAAGTCGGGCGAACTGCTCGGCTCGTTCGTCGCGGCGCAGACGCAGGGCATGATGGGTTCGCCTTTCTACATGGCTCCCGAACAGTGGAGCGACGAAGACATAGACGTGCGCGCAGACATTTATAGCCTCGGCATCATCCTCTACCAGATGCTCGCGGGCGAGGTGCCCTTCCGCGGCGCGTCCGTGCCTTCGATCATGAAGAAGCATTTGACCGACCCGCCGCCGCCGCTCTCAGAGCGCGGGGTGCATGCGCCCGCGTCGGTCGAGGCCGTGGTGCGGCACGCGCTCGCGAAAGAGGCGAACGACCGTCCCGCTTCGGTCGAGGTCTTCATGGAAGAGTTGCGCGCCGCGCTCGATGACGTGCAACGCGAACCGTTGTCGAACGAGGCCGGGCAGCCGACAATGCGAATCGGCGGCGACACGCTTGAGGCTCTAAGACGTGGGCAGGGATTAAGGGCAGGCGAGTCGGGCACGCCGCCCGTCAGGTCAAAGAGGGTCGAGGGCGCGGGCGGGACGGACACCGGCGAGCCTCAAGTCGAGCGCGGCGGAGATGTCTCTGCGCGCGAAGCGGAGATTCGTGCACAACTCGCGCGGGCCGAGGCCGAGCTGGCCGCCTTCACCGAGCAATCGGCGGCGAGGAAGGCGAAAGCATCACAGGAAAACGACGGGCAATCTCTTCAAGCGGGCGACACGGCGCGGCAAGAGGCGAAGCGCACCGGCATCCACCCCGGAGAATTGAGCGAGGTCACGCGCGTCGCAGGGGCCGACACGTCGAGGGCGCAGCCGCCGGTCGAGGACGAAGAGGCGGAAAGACTTCGTCTCGCGGAGCAGGGTCAACGTGAAGAGGCAGACGCACGCGAGCGTGCCGAAGCGCAGGCGCGCGAGCGTGCCGAAGCGCAAGCAGAACAGG
>JBAVPI010000830.1:0-1731 GCA_049692915.1 Pyrinomonadaceae bacterium | reverse complement strand
GAATTGCACGAGGCGGTTGACGTGCTGGAAGTCGAACCGGCGCGCGACGGCCTCATCACGGCGCAGTACAGTCGCGGTTACCGGCTCGGCAATCAACTGCTGCGGCCCGCGCGCGTGCAGGTCGGGCGCGCGAACGGCGCGGCAATGGAAGCTGCTGAATAGCTTTTAGACATGTTGGTTATGGAGGATTTAAAAGGTGACATCTGAACAATTCAAAGTAGGTGATGTAGTGCGACTAAAGTCCGGCAGCCCTAAGATGACAGTAATCAGCGCTGAGGAAAGAGATCACTATTTTTGTCAGTGGTTTGATAGCAAGGGTGCTATTGGTCAAGGAGAATTTCCAGGTGCTGCACTGCAATTAATCCCGAATGATTCAGAGTTCATTGGTATTGCATAGACATTACCAACGAGTGAGAGCTTTACGGACTCATTCTCAACATCAGAGGAGACATTAAAAAGTGGCAGGCAAAGAATTGAAGTTCAGAGAGGACGCGCGGCGTGCGATGCTGGCGGGCGTCAACACGCTGGCGAACGCCGTGCGCGTGACGCTGGGGCCGAAGGGCAGAAACGTCGTGCTCGGCAAAAAGTTCGGCTCTCCGCTCATCACGAAGGACGGCGTGACGGTCGCGAAAGAGATCGAACTGGAAGACAAGTACGAGAACATGGGCGCGCAGATGGTCAAAGAGGTCGCCACCAAGACGAACGACACGGCGGGCGACGGGACGACCACCGCGACTGTGCTTGCGCAGGCGATTTTCCGCGAGGGCGTCAAGAACGTGGCGGCGGGCGCGAACCCGATGGGGTTGCAACGCGGCATTCAACTCGGCGTCGCGGCGGCGGTCGCGGAGTTGGAAAAAATGTCGAAGAAGGTCAAGGATAAATCCGACCTCGCCAACGTTGCCTCCGTCTCGGCCAACAACGACCGCGAGATCGGCGACCTCATCAGCGAAGCGATGGAGCGCGTCGGCAAGGACGGCGTCGTCACCGTCGAAGAGTCGAAGACGTTGCAGACCGAACTCGACATCGTCGAGGGCATGCAGTTCGACCGCGGCTACCTCTCGCCCTACTTCGCGACGAACAACGACCGCATGGAAGCGGTGCTCGAAGACCCTTTCATCCTGATTCACGAAAAGAAGATCGCGGCGATGCGCGACCTGCTGCCGCTGCTTGAACAGGTGTTGCAGCAGGGGCGCTCGCTGCTCATCATCGCTGAGGACGTGGAGGGCGACGCGCTCGCGACGCTCGTCGTCAACCGCCTGCGCTCGACGATCAAGGTCTGCGCCGTCAAAGCCCCGGCCTTCGGCGACCGGCGCAAAGCCATCCTCGACGACATCGCGACGCTCACCGGCGGTCGTTTGATTACAGAAGACCTCGGCATCAAGCTTGAGAGCGTCACGCTCGAAGACCTCGGCACGGCCAAGCGCGTGATCGTGGACAAAGACACCACGACCATCGTCGAGGGTGCGGGAAATGCCAGAGACATACAGGGACGCGTGGCGACGATTCGCCGTCAGGTCGAAGAGTCAACCTCGGACTACGACCGCGAGAAGTTGCAGGAACGTCTGGCGAAACTTGCCGGCGGCGTCGCCGTGATTCGCGTCGGCGCGGCGACCGAGACGGAGATGAAAGAGAAGAAGGCGCGCGTTGACGACTCGGTGAACGCGACGCGCGCGGCGGCGCAGGAAGGCATCGTGCCGGGCGGCGGCGTCGCCCTCGTACGTGCGGCGAAGG
>JBAVPI010000829.1:0-6805 GCA_049692915.1 Pyrinomonadaceae bacterium | reverse complement strand
CGTCAACGGGGATGCGAGTGCGCCCGCCGCCGGCACGGCTGCGCGTTAAGGCAGTAGGCGATAAAACACTATGGCGCTCTTTGAGGGAAAGACACCGGCGGAACGAAACAAGACGATTGCCGCCATCGCGCTCGGCGCTATCGCCGTCATTATTCTCGGTCGCATGTTCTTCGGCTCGTCGGGTTCAGGCACACAGAGCGTGGCGAGACCCACTCCGACTCCGCGCAGGGTCGTGCAGCAATCCACGGCGAGCGCCGACGATGAAGTTGACTTGAACGCCGTGATGACTCCGATTGTCTGGGATGGCACGAGAGGCGGCGGGGCGGAAGCCGGACGCAACATTTTCGCTTTCTACGTGCGCCCGACCGGCCCTGTGAATCCTTTGGGCAGCGCGACGCCGGCCCCGCTCCCGCCCGCGACACCCGTACCCACGCCGCCGCTCGCGTTGACTTCGCTCTCGCCTTCAAGCGTCTATGCGCGCACGAGCGCCTTTAAGCTCCAAGTCACCGGCGACAAGTTCACGTCCGCGATGCACATCTATTTGGACGGGCAGGAAGCCCCGACCGAGTTCAATAGTCCGCAGCAGTTAACCGCCACCGTCCCCGCCGCGATCATCACCGCCCCCGGCTCACGTCAGATCATGGTGCGCACGCCCGACAACGGACTCTTCTCCAATACCGCCACCCTCAACGTCATGCAGCCGCCCGTGCCGACCTACACCTTCGTCGGCTTCATCGCTCGCAAGCGCAGCGAAGTAGGCGTGCTCAAAAATCAGAAGGGCGACCTCGTCAACGTGCAGATCAACGACATCATCGAGGGCCGTTTCCGCGTCGCGGCGATTTCCGAGCGTGCCGTAGACCTCGTGGACAAGGACTTGAGCATCAAACACACGCTCCCCTACGTTGACCCGCGCACGAGCACGTTCAACGGCATCCGCCCGATGGGTTCCGTGCCGCCTCCGCCGCCGCCCCAGTCGGACGACGATGTGGGTGAGGAGCCTTAATCATAATCACTTCGAAGATGCTCGGAGCTTTTGAAATGAAGACGCCCCGGAAGTCAGCTAATATCAACGCATGTGCTGTGTCCGCTCCCACTTCGGCGCGCGCACGGCAGCAGGACGGTTATGCACTGGTGGCCCTGCTCGCGCTGATGACCATCATGGCTATCGCATTGATGGCCGCCGTGCCCGGCATCATCCATCAGGGCCAGCGTGAACGTGAGCAAGAGGCCATCATTCGCGGAGAAGAAGTCGCCGAGGCGATTCGCCTCTACATCAACTATACGGGCAAGCCGCCGACCTCGATGGATCAACTCATCGAAGGCGCGCCCTTCGGCGTCAAGAAGATTCAAGTGCTCCGCGCCTACGCCACACGCGACCCGCTCTCAAGCACGGGCGAGTGGCGTCTCGTCAGGCCGACCGACCCCGCCTTCATCGAATTCGCGAAGGCGGTCGCCCTCTACAACGACGGCCAACTGCCCGTGACGAGGGATGACAAAGTTAAAGGCGTCGTGCCCGTCCCCATCTTCACGGGACTCACCAATCTGAAATCCGATGACAAGGAAGAAAGCACGCACGACGACGGCGAAGGCGAAGACAGTTCGACGACGAGCACCGGCGTCTTCATCGGCGTGGCGAGCCGCAGCCGTCACGAATCAATCATCACCTACTACGACATCGAGCGACACAACAAGTGGGTCTTCACTCCGGTCTTCAGATAGCACTCGCGCTCCTCTTCGTACCCTCGCCTCACACATTCGCAAACGTCATTGATGAGCTTCACGCGCGCACAAGATGAGTGATGCGTGATGACGCGCGAGAAAAAATCACGAACATTTTTCATTAAGTTATTGACATCTGTTTACATTGTGTTTATATATCCAACATATTGTGCGCCAATCAACCTAGGCCACAAGAAAAGAATTAGCACAGCATCTTGTGGTCAGTCACAACAGAGACGAAAAAAAAAGGAGCAGTTACAAACTATGGCAACTAAGAAAGCAGCAAAGAAGTCAGCCAGCAAGGGTGGTTCCAAGGGCGGTTCCAAAGGCGGCGCGAAAAAAGCGGCAGCCAAGAAGGGCGGCTCAAAGGGCGGCTCGAAGAAGAGGTAGTAACTTCGCCGGGGAAGCAAGCGCGACCCACCAAGGCGCACACAATATTTCTGCGGCCTTCGGGCCTTACAAAATTGGACGGCGACTGCTTACAAAAGCACGCCGTCCAATTCTTTTCTGACTGTCAACACGAAACACGAATCTTCCGCGAGACGCGTCTCCGGCAAACTTGATTTATCAATCACTGTAAATCATCTCTCGACCTGTCCGACTGAATCACACGATGACGGAGCACTCATCATGATTAACGTGGCGCTCGTTGAACCTGAGATTCCGCCCAACACCGGCAACGTCGCGCGACTATGCGCGGCGACGCGCACGCCGCTGCACATCATCGGCGCGACGGGCTTTCGTCTGGACGACCGCGCGGTGCGTCGTGCCGGTCTCGACTACTGGCCGGAGGTCACGCTCCAACGCCACCTTGAGATGGACTCTTTCCGCAAGGCTTTGCCCGCGGCGAGGTTCATCTATTTGACGACAAAAGCCGAAATATCCTATGTAAACTGGACTTTTGAGGCGGACGACTGTCTCGTGTTCGGGCGCGAGTCCGGCGGCCTGCCCGAAGACCTGCTGCGCGCCAACTGGGAGCGGTGCCTCAAGATTCCGATGCTCAACCCCAAGGTGCGCAGCCTTAATCTTGCCACCTCGGTCGGCATCGTCCTCTACGAAGCCCTGCGACAGACCGGCGCGCTCGAATCTTAATCGCGCATGCGGTCACACCTTTAATTCTTACGTTCCGAACTTCCCTCGCAGCTTATGCGACCGTGAGCATCGCCTGCACGGGCGGGAGTAATTCCGCCGCACGTGTTATGATGCATGGTTTATATCAGTGCCCTGAAAATCGGGGACTTCATCTATGCAGAGGGAACTATGACTTTAGAGAGAAAAGATATTCGCAATATTGCCATCATCGCGCACGTTGACCACGGCAAGACGACACTCGTGGACGCGATGCTCAGGCAGTCGGGCACGTTCCGTGATAACGAGCACGTCGTTGACCGCGTGATGGATTCGATGGACTTGGAACGCGAGCGCGGCATCACGATCATGGCGAAGAACACGTCCGTGCGTTACGGCGACGTGAAGATCAACATCGTGGACACGCCGGGCCACGCCGACTTCGGCGGCGAGGTCGAGCGCGTGCTGAAGATGGTGGACGGCGTGATGCTGCTGGTGGACGCGGCTGAAGGCTGCCTGCCGCAGACCCGCTTCGTTTTGCGCAAGGCACTGGAAGCGCGCCTGCCCGCCATCGCCGTCGTCAACAAGATTGACAGGCAGGACGCGCGGCCCGATGAAGTGGTGAATGAGATTTACGATCTCTTCATAGACCTCGACGCCTCGGACGAGCAGATTGATTTTCCGATTCTCTATGCCGTTTCACGCGAGGGCATCGCGAAAAAGAATCTTGAGGACGAGTCTAAAAACTTGCGCCCGCTCTTCGATCAGATCGTGGAGACGATTCCTGCGCCGAGAGCTTTGCGCGACGACTCTTTGCAACTGCTCGTCGCGAATCTCGATTACAGCGAGTATGTGGGACGGCTCGCCATCGGTCGCATCTTCTCCGGCGAGATAGCGGCGGGCGAGACGGTGACGGTCGCCAAGCGCGACGGCTCGCAACTGAAGTTGAAGGTCAAGGAGCTATACGTCTTCGAGGGCTTGAGTCGCCAGAAGGTCGAGCGCGCGGGTTGCGGCGAACTCGTGGCGCTCGCGGGGATGGAGGGCATCGAGATCGGCGAGACGATCACGAGCGCCGACAACCCGCAACCGCTCCCCGTCATCGCCGTGGACGAGCCGACCATCTCGATGATCTTCGGCGTCAACACGTCGCCGTTTTCGGGCAAGGAAGGGAAGTACGTCACTTCGAGACAGATCATGGAGCGGCTCGACCGTGAGCTTTTGTCGAACGTCGCCATCCGCGTCGAGCCGACCGAATCGCCCGATCAGTTCAGGGTGTCGGGCCGCGGCGAGTTGCAACTCGCCATCCTCATCGAGATGATGCGGCGCGAAGGTTACGAGCTACAGGTGTCGAAACCGGAAGTCATCACGCGTGTCGAAAACGGAAAGACGCTTGAGCCGATTGAGCTGGTCGTGGTTGACTGCCCTGATGAATTCATCGGTGTGGTGACGGAGGCGATGGGGCGGCGCAAGGGACAGATGACGAAGATGGTGAATCACGGCACGGGCCGCGTGCGTTTGGAGTTTGAAGCGCCGTCGCGCGGGCTGATCGGATTTCGCGGGGAGTTTCTGACGGAGACGAAGGGGACGGGCCTGCTCAACACGATCTTTCTACGTTGGGACGAATGGCAGGGCACGATGCGCGGGCGCTCGACCGGCTCGCTCGTCTCCGACCGCACGGGCGAGGCGACGACTTACGCCATCTTCAATTTGCAGGAGCGCGGCACGATGTTCGTCCGCCCCAACACGAGGGTCTATGAGGGCATGGTGGTGGGCGAGAACGCGCGCGCCGTTGACTTGGACGTAAACATCATCAAGGAGAAGAAGCTGACGAACATGCGCGCGGCGAGCGCCGACGACGCGATGCGGCTCGTGCCCGTCAAGGAGCTTTCCCTCGAACAGGCGCTTGAGTTCATCGCCGACGACGAACTGGTGGAAGTCACACCGCAGTCAACGCGCCTGCGCAAACGCGGGCTGCGCGCCAACGAGAGACCGAAGAAGAAGGAAGCTTAGACCGTCGAAGGTTGGTTGACCGTGCAACGGCGCGTCGAAATTTGTGCGCGTCCCCTGCTTGAGCACTCTTTCCGAGAGGGGCGAGGTGAAGTGAGATGAACGACAGAGTTTGCTGGAACTGCGGCCACGCGCAGGAGCATCACACGATTGCGGGCGGGTGCTCCTTCAAACAGGGCGAGGAGCGTTGCGACTGTGCGGCCTACGAAGACGGCGAGTACAAAGGCGCGCAGCGGAAGCGCGACACCTATACCTACTCCGACCGTCGCCGTCTGAGTCAGGCAAAGGGCGGGAATTGAGTCCGCGAGGCGTTCGATTAACCGGCAAGCATCAAAATTGACTCTTTATTGACTCTTTGAGTCTGAAAAATCCGTCCGCGTGGCGGATTTTTCCGTTTCAGAGAGCCAAATTCCCCTCTTTGAGGGCCAAAGTTCCGTCTTTGAGACCCAACGTTCCGTCTTTGAGACTCAACGTTCCATCTCAAAGAGGGAACGGAGAGTCTTTGGGATAGGTGAATGGGTCTCAGAGACCCTCCGTTCCCTCTTTGATACCCAACGTTCCCTCTTTGATACCCGACCGCCTATCTCAAAGACCCGTCATTGCCTCTTTGATACCCATCCGCCTATCCCAAAGACTCTCCGTTCCGTCTTTGATACCCGACGTTCCGTCTTCAAGAGCCATCCACCTATCTCAAAGACCCGATTTCCTACTCCTGCGACTCGCGTTCTTCATGCGGAGGCGCGTCCGGCACGTCCATCTCGTCCTCGTCGGGACGGTAAATCTCGTAACCCGTACCGTCGTCGTAATAGTAGCCGCCCGGCCTATCTTCGCGCTTCGCGTCGCGCGCGCCGTCCGGCGTTTCTGTTATATCATCGGCGGGTCGTTCTCTCATCCCGTTCTCCATCTTGAAGACGCTTCCGCGTGATGTCTTGTCCCGCGTGCGTTGTCCCGGAAGATTATGGCGAAGACGTATAGACTTCAGACACTGCCTGCCCTGCTCATTATCGCACTCTTCTGCAACGGATTCACGACGCTCGCGCAAGGGACGGCGACGGCGCGACAGGGGCGCACGATTGACAAAAAATTCGAGTTGACCGTGGACAGTATCATGCGCGGCCCAGACCTCGTGGGCTACCCGCCGACGAACATCTACTGGTCGCAGGACAGCAGCCGCGTCTATTTTCGCTGGAAGCGCGCGGGCGAACCGCGTCTGAAAGAGGCGAGCCTCTATGTCGTCAATCGCGACGGCACGGGATTGCGCAAGCTGTCGGATGAAGAGACGCGGACGACTGCTCCGCCCTCCACGGGCGAGTTGTCGAAGGACAAAACGCAGACCGTCTTCGCGGAGGACGGCGACATTTTCCTCTTCGACCACACGAAGAACACGCGTCGGCAGATCACGCGCACAACGGACGCCGAGACAAACCCGCACTTCACGCGCGACCGGAAGCATGTCTCTTTTACGAGACAGAATAACCTCTACATGCTCTCGCTTGACGGCGCGGGAACGCTCGAACAGTTGACGGACATACGCGCCAACGCCGGAAGCGGTGAACAGTCGGCGTCGGCGCGCGCCGTTGAGAGTCAGGGAGTGATAAAGAAGGAGGAGCGCGCGCTGCTCGAAGCCGTGCGCGAGCGCGCGGAGAATCGAGAGGAAGTGGAAGCGAAGCGCAAGGCGAAAGAGAAGCGGCGTTTCTTTCCTATTCCGGCGGGACAGTCCTTGACGAATCTCTCGCTCGCGCCCGACGGCGCATACGTCATCGTGACCCTGACCGAGCCGGGCGCGGGCGCGAAGAACACCATCGTGCCGAACTACGTCACCGAGTCGGCCTACACGGAGGAGATTCCGGGCCGCACGAAAGTCGGCGACGCGCAGGGACGCACGCGCCTCGCCGTCATCTCGACGGAGACGGGCGAGTTCAAGTGGGTCGAGCACGGCCAGCGCGTCGAAGTGTCTCCCCGCGTGCAGACGCGCACCGAGTCCAACGCCACGGAAGGGGCAGGGCGCGAG
>JBAVPI010000828.1:0-8473 GCA_049692915.1 Pyrinomonadaceae bacterium | reverse complement strand
GGCTGACCGAACATTTCAGACTGACCGCATTCGCTTACTTTGACAGCTTTCGTCCGCGCAATCTGACCTGTCGCGTCGTCGTCCCGTGAACGCGAAAACGAGCCGGACGCGCGCCCCTTCAAGCGATGCTCACGCGCCCTCCATGTGTCGAATCGGAAAGGGCGTTTCTCATACATTTCCCTGCTAAAGAGAATCATTCGGCGCGGCGCGGCGTCTCGTCTTCAAGACGAAGTGGTGCGCGCCGTCCTGTGCGTCGAGACGCAGCGCGGAGGCGTGGCATATCGCTTGAAAGAGAGAGTGGGCCGGAGTCGCATGATCGCGACAACTTTTTCTCCGAATCATTCAAGGCTCTGAACCGTTGGCTTGGCCCGCGAAGGTCAAGTCGTCTCGTGACGTGAAGAGAGGTTAGTCAATGAACCGCACAAGGATTGTCCCGCGCATCCCACTCCTTTCAATCATCCTGCTGAGTCTGTTGACGGCGAGCCTTCCTCTGCCGTCGCGCGCCGGTGCCGGAGTCTCGCGACGCAATCAAGGATCGCGAAGCGCGTCTGACGGGCAATCCGACGCGCCGTCCTTTTCGACTTCGACTTCAACGTCGCGGCTCGCGAAGCTGCCCGACGATTTGCGTTCGATGATTGACACCAACCGCGACGCGGCGCGCCGCCAGAACGTCATCGTGCAGATGCGGGAGCGCCCGACGGAATCTCTGCGCCGCGTCGTCGAAGGGCACGGCGGAAAAGTCCGGCATCGGTTCGAGAGCGTCAACGCTTTTCTCGTCGAGTTGCCGCTCGCGCGTGTGGACGAGTTGGCCTCGGAGGAGTGCGTCGTCTTCGTCACACCGGACAGGAAAGTCGGGCGGGCGATGGCCGCGACCGCACAACTCGTGGGCGCGACCGGCCTCTGGAAAAAGACGAAGATTGACGACGACGACGACGATGACGATAACGACCGCAGCGACGGCGACAGTGAATATCCGGCGGTTGACGGCGACGGCGTCGGCATCGCCGTCATAGATTCGGGCGTCAGCCCGCAGAACAAGGATTTCGTTGACAACAAGCATAACCGCGTCGTCGCCTTCAAGGACTTCATCGGCGACGCGTCGGGCCACCTCGTCGGCGGCACGCGCGGGACGGATAGTTATGACGATTACGGGCACGGCACGGTCGTCGCGGGCGTCGCCGCGGGGAGCGGCTGGGGGTCGCGGCAGCGCGACGGCAACGGCGTCGAGTGGTATCCCGGCAACTACGGCGACTTCACAGGCATCGCGCCGAAAGCCAACATCATCTCCGTCAAGGCCATCAACGCGCAGGGCGAAAGCACCATCAGCGCCGTCATCCGATCCATAGACTACGTGATCTCGATCAAGCGTTCGTACAACATCAAAGTTCTCAACCTGAGCCTCGGCACGGCCGTCATGCAAAGCTACAAGACAGACCCGCTCTGCCTCGCGGCGGAGCGCGCCGTCGCGAGCGGCATCGTCGTCGTCTGTGCCGCAGGCAACTGGGGACACAACGATGTCGTGACCGGCTTCGACGCGGCGGGCAAGCCCGTCTATCAGACGATGTACGGCGGCATCCACAGCCCCGGCAACGACCCGAAAGTCATCACCGTGGGTGCGACGAGAGACCCGCGCCAGTCCATCGAGACGTGGAACGGAAACTGGAATAGCACGCCGCCTCCGGTCGTCAACATCACTTCCAACCCGACCCCTCTGCGTCGCACCGATCTGGAAATCGCGTCCTACAGTTCGCGCGGCCCGACGCTCGTTGACGGCATCATCAAGCCCGACATCGTCGCTCCCGGCACGAAGATCATCGCTGCGAGCGCGACGGGCACAACGACGCTCGGCGACGGGATTTTGCCGAAGTCAATCGTGCCTCTGACCTCGCGCTCCGGCTCGGCCATCCCGAAGATGTACTCGCAGATGACGGGCACTTCCTTTTCTGCGCCGGTCGTCTCCGGCATCGTCGCATTGATGTTGAAGGCGAACTCGAAGCTGACGCCCGCGCAGGTCAAAGGCATTCTGCGACTGACGGCGCAGCAACTCCCTTCGCTCTCTTCGCGCAGCCAGATCGAGCGCATGCTGTCGGAGGGCGCGGGGCTGGTTAACGCCTACGCCGCCGTGCGTCTGGCGCAGAACGTCCGCACAGACCCAGACCGCGCGCTTTCGGGCCAGAGTCTGCTCAGGTCGGGCGTGAGGCTGACGCAACTCAACCGTGATTTGAAACTGAACCTGTATGACAAGTCGGGGCGCTTTCTCGAATACGCGGTGCTCAACAGCGGTCTGATACTCGCCGACGGACTCATTCTCGCCGACGGCTTGATACTCGCCGACGGCTTAATACTCGCCGACGGTCTGATACTTGCGGACGGCTTAATACTCGCCGATGGTCTGATACTTGCGGACAACAGCGTCTGGCCGAGCGGGCTGATTCTCGCGGACAGTTACATTCGCAGTAACTGCCTGCAAACCTCGGGCGGGAAGACGCTTCTTGTGCAGACGCCGACGACGAGCGGCGTGCAAGTTCAACCCACGCGTTTCCTGAGCGACGGTCTCGTCGCCACGACGGGCAACATGGCAGGCTCGACCATTCTTTCGCCGGAGGCTCGCGGCACTTGGGGCAATAGTTTGCTCGACCCGCGCTCGCTGCCACCGGAGGTGGGCGTCAACAATCCGGTGCTGCGCTCCGGCAGCGACAACGCCGCCATCACGGGCATCCTGAAGATTACGGGGACGAGCACCTTCATCCCCGGATCAACTTCGCAAGCCCCCACGCCGCAGACGGCACAGTTCAGCACGCAGGGCTACAGCGTGACGGAAGACGCGGGGGCCGCCGTCATCATCGTCACGCGCTCCGGCGACACGTCTGCACCGGCGACGGTCAACTACACGACCTCGAACGCGTCCGCGTCCGACCGCTCCGACTATGCCTTGGCGCGCGGCACGCTTCATTTCGCCGCGGGCGAGACGAGCAAGAGTTTCTCCGTCCTCATCACCGATGATGCTACCGTCGAAGGCGACGAGACGATCAACGTCACCCTCAGCAACCCGTCCAACATCGGGATGGGCAACCCTTCTGTGGCGACCCTGACGATTGTTGACAACGATGCGGGCGGCACGGCGGCGAACCCCGTGGACAGCGCGGAATTTTTTGTCCGCCAGCACTACATTGACTTCCTCAACCGTCTGCCGGACGACGCTGGCCTCGCCTTCTGGACAGGCGAGATTGCCTCCTGCGGCTCGGACGCGGGGTGCGCGGCGGCAAAGCGCGTCAACGTCTCGGCTGCTTTCTTTCTCTCCATCGAATTTCAGGAGACGGGCTTCTACGTCCATCGCCTCTACAAGGCGGCATATGGTCGGATGCCGCGGCTCGAAGAGTTTCTCCCGAACGTGCAGGGCATCGGACGCGACGTGGTCGTCGGCGCGCCGGGTTGGGAGACACAGTTGCAGGGCAACAAGGCTGCATTCGCCGACGAGTGGGCCGCGAGTCCCGCGTTCCAACAGGCTTTCCCCGCAGGCATGACGCCCGCCGCCTACGTTGACAAACTTTTCCAGAACGCCGGGGTGACGCCGACGCAGGGAGAGCGCGACGCGCTGGTGAACAATTTGACGAGCGGCACGGAGACGCGCGCCGGCGTCCTGCGCAAGGTGGCGGAGAACGACACGCTCAAGCGCAACGAGTTCAACAGGGCGTTCGTCCTCGCACAGTATTTCGGCTACATGCGCCGCAACCCTGACGACGCGCCCGACAACGGCATGGCCGGATTCAACTTCTGGCTCACGAAACTCGACGGATTCGACGGCGACTTCCAGCGGGCCGAGATGGTCAAAGCCTTCATCACCGCAGGCGAGTACCGCGGGCGCTTCGGCAGGTAGAGGCCACGCGCGGGCAACGTTGCGAAGACGATGCTCAACGTTTCAACCGCAGACACAGAGGGCACGGTCAAGAGGAATGACCGTGCCCTCTCTGTTTGTGGACTGTCCCGACGTAGAAATGAGTGTCGTAACGGTTGACCATTTCAGTCTCGAATCGTTGGCGGAATTTCGCTGCCCACTCATTCCCCCTTGAGACTTTAATCTGTACACCGGATTACAGTTTGATATACAGTGGCCTCACTCACAGTATTAGCTTCGCTATGTCCCTAAGCAACTACGTTGCTGCGAAGTCGGCCTATAACTTACTAAGCTCTGGAGGCCAAGAATGAAAAGAAACATCCTCATCGGCTCAGTTCTGACGCTGATGTTCGCCTGCGTGCTTTTCCCGGCGAGACCCGCCGAGGCCCGCGACTGCCCGTTCGACATGTGCGTGACTCTATACAACGAGTGCGAGGCGGCGTGTAACGGCAACCGGCCGTGTATCAAGGCTTGCTCGCGAGATTACACCGAATGTGTGTGCTCAAACTGTGGCTTGTGCTCCGGCCCGCCACCGGCCGCGTCCAAAGCCAGCACGTCCCGCGTCAACGTCATCCCCGACATGACTAAAGACCAAGGTTTCGACTTTTTGGTAACGCGCGGGCAGGCAGTACCTTAGTCGTACTCTCATATGCCGGGCAAGAGAAGGGGCTGGTCAGTCATGATCAGCCCCTTCCGCATTACTGCCCGAAAGTTTGCTGCCTGTCTCAAAAGTGCTTAAGGTCGGAGGGGTTATGAGGCAAAGCCTCGTTGGGGGGTTAGACTTAGTCTCCGATGTCGCTTCATTCCGATGCCGCTCCGTCAACGCGCGCGGAGCAGCCGACGAAGCGATAGCCGACGCCGACCACCGTCTCAATCGCTTCCTCGCACACGCCGAGTTTCTGACGAAGCCGTCGGATATGCACGTCGAGCGTTCTGGTGTCGCCGTAATACTGGAGGCCCCACACGTTGTCGAGCAGGTGCTGGCGCGTCGCCACGCGGCCCGAACTTCTGGCGAGCACGGCGAGCAGCGCGAACTCCTTCCTCGTCAGCCGCACGTCCTGCCCTTCGCATTTCACTTGCATGTCGGCGAAGTTGATCTGGAGGCGGCTGTCTTCATAGCCCGGCGACGTGGCTTCATCCGTCCGCCGCAGCACGGCCTTGACGCGCGCCACGAGTTCGCGCACAGAGAATGGTTTGGTGATGTAGTCGTCCGCGCCGAGGTCTAAGCCCGCGACGCGGTCGGCTTCGGACGTGCGCGCCGTGAGCATGATAATCGGCGTGCGGCGCGTCGAGGGTTCGCGGCGCAGGCGTCGGCACAACTCCGTCCCGCTCATGCCGGGCAGCATCAGGTCGAGGATGACGAGCGACGGCGGATTGCGCGCATCGAGCGCGGCGGCCAGCCCTTCTTCGCCCGTCTGCGCCGTGCGCGTTTCCAGCCCCTCGCGCTTGAGGTTGTAGCGCAAGCTCTCCGCGATGTCCGCGTCGTCTTCGACAATCAGCACTGGCCTCATAAGTAGGAATCGTGAATCGTAAATCGTGAATCGTAAATCGTGAATGGTAAATAGTGAATGGTGAATCGTAAATCGTGAACTGATGAAGAGAGAGTTTCATCAGTTCACTATTCACGATTCGGGTGCGCGCTTCATTGTTCTCTAAAAGCGTAACAGGGTGTCGAATTGGAAGCGCGTGAGCGTGCGGTTGAGCGAGCCGGGCGGCGTGTTGCCGAATGCGCCGAGCAGCCCGTTCGTGCGGTGCGTGAAGAAGGCGTTGAGCGCGAGCGAGACGCGCGGGTCGAGTGCGTAGGCGAAGATGAATCGGTTGACGCGCACGTCCGACTGCTGGCCGATGTCGCTGGCATTGAAGGGCGTCAGCACGGCATCTTTTTCGATGCGCATGAAGGTGTAGTTGAAGACGAAATCGCCGCGGCTGACATCCTTCGGCGCGAGCCTCAACACGTCCTTGCCGATCTGAAACTCGGCCCAATACCCGTTGTTCTCGTTGTTAGGCTGCGTGAAGTTTGCGCCGCGCGAATCGGTCGAGAGCACATCGTGTGCCTGCGTGTTGTGAACGAAGTTGAGGAGCATCATGACGGGCCAATGCTTGCTGCGCGACAGGTCGAGCCGCGCGATCAGGTCTAAGAGATTGTAGCCGGAGGCGAGTCGCCCGTCACGATTGACGGCGTTGTTCGTCGCTGTCGAGAGGCCGAGGTTGGCGTTGCCCGCGACGAGCAGGTCGCGCGGGATGGCGACCTGCGTCGTGACGGTCTGCGCGGGTGTCGTCGCCGTCGCCGGAATCGTGAAGGTGACGGGGAACAGGATGTTCGGGCCGAAGACCTGCGCGGGCGTGATGAACTGCGTGCCCGAATAGAAAAGGTCTGCGGCGGAGAGCGTCAGCGCCGCGTGCTTCGACGGTTCGATGCGCGTGCGCAGTTGCGCGCCGTAGAGCGCGAGGTCTCTGCCCCCGCGCGCCGACGCGTCGAGGTTGACTCCGCCGTTTGCATTGAGCACGAACGCGGAGTTGCGTTCGAGAAAGGGAAGTTGCCACGCGACGAAGGCGAGACTCTTGACGGCGGAATTTTTGAACGCGCGCGTATAGCTCTCGTTCAAGCCTTCGGGGTTGATGTCGTTATCGAACGTCAACTCGGTGCGCGTCCACGGCGCGTCGAACTTGCCGCCCTGAATTTGAAAGCCGGGGAGCGCCGTTGGCTTGTAAGTGATGTACGCCTGATCGAGCGCGAAGGGCTTGCGCGAGAAGAAGTCCGTCAGCGTCTGGTTAGACGAGATAACGTCGGGGTACGCGCCCGTCGCGAGGCGCAGTCCCCACTCGAACTCCTTGCCGACGGTGCCGCGCACGCCGAAGCGCAGGCGCAGGCGCTGGCGTTGACGCGTCGAGAGTGGGTTGCCGAGCACGCTGGAATTACCGCTGTCTGCGAGGGAGTTCTGTTGCCCGTAGAAGGATTCGTAGCGCAGGCGTATGTCGCCGCTGAAGGTGATCGAGCCGAGTTGTTTGCCGAGGGCTTCGGCGGTCTTCTTCGACGCTTCTTCGACGCGTGTGAGCCGCGCGTCCACGTCGTTGGCCTGCGGCTTGGCAGTCGTCTGCGCGGGAGAGTTTTGCGCGCTGTCATCAGGCACAGACGCCGCGCCCGGCGCGTAGGAAACGTTCCGCACGGAGGCAACCGGCGAAGACAGTTGCGAAGTCGCGGCAATCTCCGCGTGTTCGACGCGCGCGCGCAACTCGTTCATCAGTTTCGTCTGCTGTTCGAGCATCGCGCGCAGTCGCTCGATCTCCGCGCCCTGCTCGCGCAACTGTCTTTGCACTTCGTCGAGTCCGAACAGATTGCCACGCATCTTGTCGCCGCCGGTGCGGGCCGACTGAACCGTGGACGGCGGCGCAGCAGATGTGCCCTCGCTCTCCGGCGGCAGAGATGCCGGTGGTGACTGCGCTCCGGCGTGCGCGGCGTGCGCGATGAGAAGAGTACACAGGAAGAAGGTGCGGAGGAGAGCTTGACGCATGTGACGATCCTTTCCGAAAAAAAATGCTGACGAGCGCGTAGCATATGCGCATGGTCTTAACGGCGGATTACAGACATCTGAACTAAAAGTTACAGACGCATTAAAGGCGAAGCCGGACTGCATCGCTTGTAGCATCGCGGCGGATCGAGTTGCAAGGAAACGCGGGGCGACGAAAGCGGAAGAACGAGCCGGAGAAGATTGTTGAAGATAAGGCGAAGCCCGTAGGACGGCGCATCGCTCCCCTCTGTTATGACGGGCGCGCTTGATTGACATGACAGGCGCGCTTATTGACATGACAGGTGCATCACCGTTTTGCCGATCTCTTTTCACAACGTCATTGTTCTTCGCGTATCGTTTGGCGTTTTCCGGGTCGCCGTTGTCCGCGCGCAGCTTTGCATGTAAAATTTCTCGCGCGGCACATTTCCTTTACTCTGCAAGGTTTCGATTATGGCTCTTCTGCACATCACGGACGCGAGCGGCCACCAGTGGCAATATTCCCTCTCGCCGCAGAGCCTGTGTACCATCGGGCGCGCGCCCGACAACTCCGTGGTCTTGAACGACCCGCGCGCCTCGCGCTATCACGCGCACATCAAGTTTCAGGGCAACTCGTATCTCATCGTTGATGGCAAAGTCGGCGGAGGCCGGAGCGCCAACCACGTCTTCGTCGGCGGCGAGCAACGCTTGGAGCACCCCTTGCGCGACGGCGACCACGTCGGAATCGGCGCGAGCGAACTCAGGTTCGAGGGCGTGGACGAGCATCAGACGGGCGCGGACGTGCGCTATGACGACAAGCCGCTCGGCCACACGCAACTACTCGTCTCTGCATCGGACGTGATTCGCGGGGCCATGTTGTCGCGCGCGGCGACGGCGACCGCCGCCGCCCCGAACGAAGAGCTTGAGGCGCTCCGGCGCAAGGCAAAAATTTTGACGCTGCTCTACGAGATGAGCAAGACGCTCAGTTCCGTCTTCAACCTCGATGCCATCTTCGAGAAAGCGACGCAGATCATCTTCGATGCGACGCCGGCGGATCGAGTGGTGGCGCTGTTGCGCGACGACTCGGTTGAGG